>PXDP01000439.1 GCA_003565035.1 PVC group bacterium
ACCAGGTGGTGTCCGGTGGCATTCCCGGTGAGGTCCTATTCAACGGAGGACGCACGCAAACCTTCACTGTCCCCGCCCGCACCGCGCATATTTTCCGGAATGGGATGAGATGAACCATTACCAAATAAATTTACGATCATTCTCCTGTTCACATCCGCGCAACTGCGTTGAAGCCCTAAAAGAATACCGTGACGGCCCCGCACCGCGGGTATCTCCTCTTGCCGGACTGGCAGACGGGCTGGAGCTGCTGGCGGATCTGGGGGTGGAACTTCTGCATGTGATGCCGCCGTTTCAAATGGGGGCACTGGGCCGCAAAGGGATTGGCTCCCCGTATGCGGTGTCGGACTATTCGGTGATTGATCCGGAATTCGGCACTGAAGCGGAATGGTTTGAGGTGGTGCGGCGGGCGCACCGGCTGGGCATGAGGGTCATCCTGGGATACGTTCCGAACCATACGGCCCGGGATCATGTGTGGACCCAAGGCGATTCGGAAAACTATGTCCGGGACGAACAGGGGGATTTGGGCTATGATTTTGACTGGTCGGATACCGCCAAACTCAATTACCGCCATCCGCCGCTGCGCCGGGCGGTGACCGATATGCTGAAACAGTGGCTTCGGGGGGAATGTCCGGAAAGCGGCGTGGACGGATATCGCGTGGACATGGCCCATATGATTAATGATCTGAGCTTCTGGGATGAGTGCATACCCGAACTGAAGGAAGCCGCCGGAACCCGCGGTTTGTTGCTGATGGCAGAATGTTACGGGTTTGAACGCAATCTTGATTTGTTTCGTCGCGGGTTTCAGGCGGCGTACGACGATGATTTTTACAAAATCGCCCAGTATGGATACGGCCGGGATGCTGCGGGCGGGAGTCTCCTGATGCTGGATCCGGATGCGGCTCATAACGGAGATTTCGCGCCCAGGCTGGCGGAATGGCGCCGGGGCGGGATTGCGGCGGCGGTGCGTGGACTGATTGAGGCATACCAACGCGAGGCACCGGACCGGCTGCTGGGTCGCTATGTGGACAATCACGACGAGGGACGGGCGCTGTACCGTTTCCGGGAGGGGGCCTGTCGGGTGATGATGGATTTGGCGGCCTGTATGCCCGGCTCGATCGTGTTCACGCTGGCGGGTCAGGAGGCCGGGGCACTGAACCGTCCGCCGATTCATGAATACATCGGCCTGTGCGACAAAGGATACCGGCGGCCCGACGGCAGTCGGGTGGAGGGTATCGAATTTGAAGGCAATCTGTTTTTGCGCACGGCGGAAGAACGGGCCGGGGCGATTTCTGAAATGCGCGAACGGTTTGCGCTGAGAAAAAATCATCCGGTGCTGATCACGGGCGGCGTGTCCTTTCCGGATGTCGGTGAACAGGCCCCGGAACCGGAACGGACGGTGGCGGCCTTTATTCGGGAGGGAGAAGACGGGCGACTGGCCTGTCTGTTCAATCTTGGGCATGAGGACCGCCGCCTGTCCAATGCGCCCCGGGGCGATGTGATTTACGGAGAAGCCGGTGACGAGTGTCTGCCCGCCTTCACCTGCCGGGTTGTCCGGATACAAAATTGAACAACGCCCCCTTAACGTCACAATAAACAGCCGAAACAACTTGTTAAGGCAGACGATTTCATTCAAGAGCCCTTCATCTTTTTTTAAACCCAAGAACACGCTTATGAACTTTTCCAGAAAATCAGGACTTCTTTTACATCCAACCTCGCTGCCCGGGCCCTACGGCATGGGCGAAATCGGTCCGCGCGCGCGGGCCTTTCTTCATACCCTCAAGGCCGCAGGCCAGAGCTATTGGCAGGTGCTGCCGCTGGGGCCGACCGGGTATGGCGATTCGCCGTATCAGTGTCTGTCGACCTTTGCGGGAAATCCGATGCTGATTTCGTTTGACGATCTGGTGGAGGATGGGCTTCTGAACGCGGCTGAGCTGGAGGACTTCCCTGAATTTCCCACAGACCGGATTGATTACGGCCCGGTGCTGCAGGCACGGCAGGCGGTGTTGTCCAAGGTGTGCAAACGGTTTGCCCGGCGGGCCAAACCGGAACTCAAGCAGGGTTTCGATGCCTTTTGTGCGGAAAACGTGGACTGGCTGGAGGATTACGCGGAATTTTTCGCGCTCAAGGAAGAGCGGGATTTGCGTCCCTGGGTGGAATGGGAACTTGAGCTGGCGACACGGGATGAAGCGGCCCTGAAACGGATTCGCAAAGAGTTGGCCGCACCGATCCGCCATGCGAAGATCCGTCAGTTTCTGTTTGACCGTCAGTGGCGCCGTCTCCGCAAAGAAGCGCACGATCTGGGCATTCAGCTGATCGGGGATATTCCGATTTTTGTCTCGCACGACAGTTCGGATGTCTGGGCCAACCAGCATCTGTTTTCCCTGGATGACCGCGGGTTCCCGACGGTGGTGGCCGGGGTTCCGCCGGACTACTTCAGTGCCACGGGTCAATTGTGGGGGAATCCGCTGTACCGATGGGATGTGCATCAGGAAAGCGGGTTTGCCTGGTGGCTGAAGCGGATGCGGCACATGACGGAAATGGTGGATATCGTCCGGATCGATCATTTCCGGGGGTTTGCCGCATACTGGGAAATCCCGGCGGGAGAGGAAACCGCTATGAACGGTCAGTGGGTGGAATCACCGGGGCATGAATTTTTCCAGGCGTTAAAGGATGAACTGGGGGATATTCCGGTGATTGCGGAAGATTTGGGGGTGATCACGGACGATGTGGATGCGCTGAGGGATGCGTTTGATCTGCCGGGAATGCGGATCCTTCAGTTCTCCTTTGCGGACGACTTGAAGCCGCATCTTAAACCTGAAGGGTTTCCCGAGAATTGCGTGGTGTACACCGGCACACATGACAACGATACGACGGCGGGGTGGTTTTGGCGTCAGCCGGGCGTGAGCAACACCGAAACGGAAGCGCAGATTCAGGCGGAACGTCAGGCGGTGCTGGAAATGGTGCACACGGACGGCAGCCAGATTCACTGGGATCTGATTGCGCTGGCGGCCCGGCTGAAGCCGCATACGGCAATTTATCCTTTACAGGATGTGATGGGGCTGGGAACCGAAGCGCGAATGAACGTGCCGGGACGGATGGACGGCAACTGGGCCTGGCGCTTCCGCGAGCAGGATCTGCGGCCGGATGATCTGAAACGTCTGCGCGACATCACCGAGTGGGCGGGGCGGCTGTAAGGGAGCGCGAACAGGCCGGAGTCCCGCGTTTACGCGGAAGCAAAAGCGAAGCTTTAGCGAGCGGGTTTCGTTGCATAGGGTCCTCGAATCAGGACCATTTCCACCGCATTCCCGGGCCGTAAACGACCCTCTGGGCTTCCGCGTGAACGCGGGACTCTGACCTTTACTTCGCGCTTGCGGCGGCGAAGGTCGGATTTCTGGGATTGATGTCCACTTTTCTGTCCTGGGGGATCACAATCAGGTCCATATCCTCCATCGGAATGGCTCCGAGGAGGACTTCATCTCCGGTGACAATTGCCCCGACAAACGCTTTGCGGTTTTTAAAACTGACTTCGATCGGACCCACATAAGGAAGGAGCTTTTGCGAGCCGTCCGCGAGTGTGACTTCTTTTTGGGATGCTTCACTGAGTTGCAACTGAATACACACATGTTCCGGAATGCTCATGAATACACATCCGGTATCCGCCAAGGCATTAACAGACATCGGTTGCATTTCCGTACGGGGATTCCGCAGTTCAAGTTGACAATATGCTAAACCCATAACTTGAATATCGCATATTTTTGACGAAAATAAAGATCGAATTATTGCTGATCCCGAACCCAGTCCTTGTCCGCCTGGCTGAGGCGGTCGAGGGGCAGGGTGAACTGCATGCCGTCGGCGCGCTGGATGGTGACCTGGGCGGCATTGGCGCTCAGCATACGGGCCTCGATGGTGCGTCCGTCGTTGCTTGTCCAGGTGCGCAGGGCCTGTTGTGCGGACGGAGTCATTGCGGCAGCCTGACGGCCCCGGGGGGGGCGTCCGGCCGGCTGAGCCTGTGAAGATGACCCCCCGGTGACGCTCGCTCCTGACGGGGCCGGGCGTCCCGGTGCCCACCAGCCGATGTGAATCACATCATTCGCATCTGCCGGTGACTCGGAGAGGCCCAGTTCCGCTTTGGTGGCCTCAAACTGTCCGGATAAATTGATCCCGCTTCCCGTGGGGCGCGAATTGCGGATACGGACCGGGCCGGTGCGTTCCAGCCGCCGTCCCCGAAAGACAATCATGCCTCTGGCGGTTTTGTTGCTGGTGAGCTGAATGTGAATTTCGATATCCGGATAGGGCGTTTCGCCACCCTCACTGCCGGCCAGACGGCGTGATTTTCCGCTGAAGCCCTCTTCTCCGAGTTCCACCCGGTCGGCTTCAGCGCGCAGCACAAATCGACCGGCACCGGAGGCATCGACGACGTTGTCGCCCACCGGATTTCCACGATAGTATAGCGGCCATTTTTTAGCGGTGCTGTCCCGCAAAAAGAGAATGCTGTCGCTGTTGCGCATCCCGGCTGCCACCTGAAAAAGACCCTCCAGAGATTCATCGGTTTCCCCGGTGGTCAATGAGGTGCTCGCTGCGGTGGGTGCCTGAAAGGTCACCGGCGGGGCGGTTGGCAGGGTATCCATTTCGAGGACCACGAACAGCCCGTCGAGATTTCCCCCGCCAAAGCCGGACTGAACCGGGTTCACCGGTTTGAATTTGTCGTGCTGAACGGCACCGGTTACCGCGACGACCCGGGTGCGTCCGTTTACGTGGGCGGATCCGAAACGGAACTTTCCGGTTTGATTGGAGGAGTGCCGCTGCAGATCCACCTTCCCGCTGCCGGGGACGGCGGAAGAATAGCGGATGTTGTCCCAGTTTTCGCTGAGAATGGCAAAAAACTCATTCCCAATGTAGTCGCTCTCATAGTCCAGGGTGTTCACCACATGATCCCGGGTTTGGATCAATCCGTATGCGGAGCTGCCCGAAAGGAACAGGTCGTTATCAACACTGAAGTCAAGATTATCGCCGGAAACCGAGCTGGGAGCGTTACGGCTGCCTAAATAAGCAATAAACAAAGTATAGGATAAGGGGTTTCCGGTTTCAAAATCGAGACGGTTGAGGTGCAGAAACGAGCCGACCCCGGCACCCCAGGTGCTGAAGGGGAGGCCGGTACGGCGTCCAGTGGTTTCGCGGATAGCGGCGCCGGCGGGACGGGTGAGGTCATAAGGGACTGCGGCCCAGACGGAATTTCCCCCGTCGGACCAGCCGCCAATCACGGGCTGTCCATTCCGGTCAAAGGCGGCCATGCGCATCGCGGAATCGGACACCTGCCGGCTCCAGTTGGTGCCCACGGTGCGGCTGTGCCATTGATAGAAGCGGAAGCGGAGTGACCGATCCGGGTTCAGGATGTGAACGAACGGCCGGTGCCAGGGTTCCCACCCGGTGCGGCTGCGGTGGAAATTCCCGCGGACCTGGGCAAAGGTGATGAAACAGACGCCCTGCTGGTGACCGGAGGTCAGTTCGATGTGCCCGGCCTTGGAGATGTCTCCGTTGGCATTGATGTGGATGCCGTTGTGCCCGACATAGCTGATGGTCCCGTCGCCAATATGGCGCAATTGCGGGGTGTTGTGACTGTGGTCCTGAAAGCGGATGAGCCAGTCAAAGCCGCTCAGGTCATGTTTCAGTTTTCCGATAAACGCTTCCGCATCGCCTTCAAACGATTCATGCGTGACGCGGCGGGAAGGAGCCAGCGAATTAAAATTAGGACCGACCAGTCCGGTGATGTACAGATTCCCGCGCGGGTCGGTGACCATATCGGTGAGAATTGCGGCGCCCCAGGGAAAGCGGATGGCGCGGGTGATTTGCCGATAGTCCGAAGCCATACGGACAATAAAGCCGGCACCGTCGCGGTGTTCCCAGCTTTTCGGCGGCTGCGGCCTGTCATTGCGCATGGGCATGGTGAAGCGCGGGGGGCGTTGATCGGTTCCGAGAACCGGCAACTGATGGCCCAGTAGGTCAAATTCCGGTCCGAAAGCATTTCCGGCGAGGAAGAGGGTGCCATCGGGAAGAAAATCGCCGGCAATGAGATATTCATCGCCATTTCCGCCCAGGTAGGATGCGGCCAGGGGTTTGGCCGCGTCCGGGGGATTGGCAAAGCGTTCGGTATATTCGCGGAAGCGGTTGGCCCTGGCTGAAGAGGGGAGCCCGGCCACCAGGGTGATCAGCAGCGTACAGAAAATCGTGCGGGATGAATTCAGAAACATAATAGACTCCGGAAGTGCGATGACAGATATAATGAGATGGATAAGACGTGTGAGGAATCGTTTCATTTTTACCAAACAAATTCAAGTATATCTTAAACGAAAAAAAAGGCCCCGCCGAAGCGGGGCCTTTCATAGGGGTCAGTCGACCGGCTGAATTACATCATGCCGTCCATGCCGCCCATACCGCCCATGCCGCCCATGCCGCCTGGCATTTCGGCACCCTTCTTCTCGGGCAGGTCCGTCAGCATGCACTCCGTCGTCAGCAGCAGCGACGCGATGCTGGCCGCGTTCTGCAGCGCCGAGCGGGTGACCTTGGTCGGGTCGATGATGCCCATTTCCACCATGTCGCCAAAGGCGCCGGAGGCCACATTGTAGCCGTAGTTGCCCTTCTTGCTTTTGACTTCCTGGACAACGATCGCGCCTTCCAAGCCCGCGTTGGCGACCAACTGGCGCAGGGGGGCCTCGCAGGCCTTGCGCACGATCTCGACCCCGATGGCCTGATCGCCGGTGGCGTCGGACTTGATCTTCGACTGGCAACGGATCAAGGCCACGCCGCCGCCGGGGACGATGCCCTCTTCCACGGCTGCCCGGGTGGCGTGCAACGCATCTTCCACGCGCGCCTTCTTCTCCTTCATCTCGGACTCGGTCGCCGCGCCGACGTTGATCACTGCCACGCCGCCAGCC
>PXDP01000358.1 GCA_003565035.1 PVC group bacterium
CCCATTTCCTGAATTCCCGGGGCTGCAGTCGTTCCTCCTTTGCCCCGGGCTACCTGCGTTGCCCCCGTCCGGGGACTGGAAAGTAGTTTTATTGCAGAGCCGTCCCGCAAATGGTGAGGGGAAGAAGTTCCAACGGATAGCTGCGCCGGACAACGGATGATGACGACGGGTGGGGGGCTTGGGATTGTATTTTGACAGGTATTTTAAAGAAGAGACCACGAACTTGCCACGCCAGCGGCGTGGTGGCAGAGCCGTCCCGCGAATGGTGGGGGGAAGAAGTTCCAACGGATAGCTGCGCCGGACAACGGATGATGACGACGGGCGGGGGGGGCTGAGAAAACGTGTGCCCACCCTTCTCCTTCTCTTCTGAGCGATGGTGGTTCAGAGGACGCCGGAAGCCGGAAAGGTGATCCGGAAGGAGGTTCCGGCGGTTGACTGAATCTCTAAAACTCCGCTGAGCTGACGGGTTAGATCGTCCACGAGCTGAAGTCCGAGGGAGTGTTTCCGGCGGGTCTGGAAGTCCGGGGGCAGCCCTTTGCCGTTGTCGCTGACCTCCAGAACCAGATGGGTTTCGTTTTTCGTGTGCAGCCGGATGCGGATATGGCCTGTCCGCTCTTCGTCGAAGGCGTGTTTCAAGGCATTGCTGAGCAGTTCGTTGAGCAGAAGTCCGCAGGGAATGGCCTGTTCAATGTCGAGTTGTACCGGCGCGATGTCCAGAAGAGGCTGCGCACGGGTGCTGCGGCCTGACATGGTGTTCAGCACCTGGTGGGAGAGTTTCTTGAAGTAAATCTCCATATCAATGCGGGCCAGGGAGTCGGACTGGTATACGGTTTCGTGCAGCAGCGACATGGAACGGACCCGCCGCTGCATGTCGAGAATCACCTCGCGGGATTGGGGCTCCGAAATCCTGGAGGCCTCCAGCCGCAGCAGGCTGGTGATGATCTGAAGGTTGTTTTTCACGCGGTGATGCACTTCTTTGAGCAGTGCATTCTTCTCGTTCAGGGAGGTTTGCAGTTCATTTTCCTGTTCGACCCGCCGGGTGACATCCCTGGAGACACCGATGATTTGGGCGGGCTCTCCGTTGGGATGATGTGCAACGGCAATCGAAATTTCCGACCAGATGAACGAGCCGTCTTTGCAGCGTTCCTGAATGAGGCGCGTGCGGGGAAACTTTGAGGCTTCGGGTTCGTTGGCGGCTGCGAGATCGGTTTGCAGCCAGCTCAGGACATCCTGATAGGAGTCGGGGGAAAGGGTCTCCTCCAGGGGCAGTTTTTTGGCTTCTGCGGGGGTGTAGCCGGTGTGATGGATGTTTGAGGGACTGACGTAGCTGAAGGTCAGTGCTGGATAGTCCAGAATCCAAAGGACATCGCGCATCGATTCGGTGATCAGATGAATGTGCTCGTTCTGAATATTCAGGGTGTTCAGTGTATCGCGGAGCCGGTATTGGTTCACCAGGACTTTGCCGCAAATGAGCGTGGCTAGAGGGTGTATCGTGAGAATCGTAGGCGCGACTTGGAAGGCATAAATTTTCGGGATCGTGACGGCAATAATGAGAACCACGAACACATGCACGGCGAAACCGAACATGAGGAGTTCCCTGGCTTTGGGAAGGTGTTTTGACAGCGGGCGCTGAAAGTACAGGATAAGACCGGCCGCCGCTGAGAAACCGACGGTAAGAATTCCCGGCAACACTCCGCTTCCCCCGAGGGCCATGCGATAAAGTACGGCCAGGGTGGAGGAGAGGATTGCGGAGAAGGGGCCGAAAAACCATCCGCACAGACTGAGGACCACGGACCGGGCATCGAAAATAAGACCGTCACCCAGCGCAACCGGATGCATCATGGCAAAGACGGCGGTTAAGCCGAAGAGGAGTCCCTGCAGACCGTCGTGAAGGACACGCTTTCCTGAGAAAAGTTCGATCAATAATGCCGAAATGACACTGAGGGAAACCAGGATAGCGACATTCAGGAGGAATTGGGTGATCATAACTGACAATCTTTGCGCTGTTTTTTCGAAAACATCAAGGAAAGCCTCTTTGCATTTTACCTCAAGGCAATGCCATGGTATGGATGAACCGTCTCTTAATTTTGAAAGCATGTTTATGAAAATCAGACCTTTTTCTCCCCTGCGTCCTCCCAATGATCTGGCCGATGTTGTGGCCTCCCCGCCTTACGATGTGATTGATTCGCTGGAGGCCCGGCGTCTGGCGATGGGGAATCCGAAGTCGTTTCTGCATATCAATAAACCCGAGATTGACCTGCCTGAGCATGTATCGCTGTATGATGACGCGGTGTATGCAAAGGCAAAAGAGAATTTCGAGCGGTTTCAGCAACTGGGCTGGCTGCGGCGGGAGAGCCAGGCGTGCGTGTATTTGTATCGTCAGTCGTTTCAGGGACATTCCCAGACCGGGGTGGTGGCGGTGTGTCATACGGAGGATTACGACCGGGATGTGATTAAAAAACATGAAAAAACCCTCAAGAAAAAAGAGGATGACCGCACGCGGCATGTGGCGACCCTGCGGGCAAATGCGGGGCCTGTCTTTTTGATGGTCCGTGCGCAGCCGGATCTGAAAGCATATATGCGGGAGGTGGAGGGCGGTGATCCGGATGTGGATTTTGTGAGCAGCGACGGTGTGAGGCACACGGTATGGACGGCTCCGGAGCCCGAACGGATTGTCCGGGAATTTGGCGAAATTCCGGTCGCATATGTCGCCGATGGCCATCACCGGTCCGCCAGCGCGGCGCGGTGCTCCCGGGACTGCGCGCTGGCGAATCCCTCGCACACGGGCGAAGAGGATTACAACTGGTTTTTATCGGTGCTTTTTCCCGAGGATGATTTGCAGGTGCTGCCCTACAACCGGCTGGTGAAAGGACTGGGCGAACAGACTCCTGAGACGCTTCCCGCCGCTATCAAAGCGGCCGGATTTGCCATGAAACCGGTGGAGAACGGGCAGCCGGAGGCCCCCGGGGATATTCGCATGCTGCTGGCCGGCCGCTGGTATCAACTCATGTTTCCGGTGCCGGCGGATGCCGATCCGGTGGAATCCCTGGATGTCAGTGTGCTGCAGGCGCATCTGCTGGGGCCGGTGCTGGGCATTGAAGACCCGCGCACCGATGCAAGAATCCGGTTTAAAGGCGGGTATGACTGCGTCAGTCTTTTGGAACAGCAGGTGAGTCAGGGCAAAGCGGATTTGGCCTTTTCGCTGTATCCCACCCGAACCGAAGACATCATGGCCGTGGCGGATGCCGGGCTCATTATGCCGCCGAAAAGCACCTGGTTTGAGCCAAAACTCCGCAGCGGTTTGTTCGTGCACACATTCTAAGACGCTTGTTTTCGGTATGCATCAAAAGAAAACCCCTTCTCTGAGAAGGGGTTTTGTTTGACAGGTTCACAGTTCAGAGCGGCTTAGAGCGGCCAGTCCTGAAGGATTCTGGCGGTTTCTTCGGCGTGGCCTGATTCGTCAGCCACCATATCCTCCAGGCGGACAGCCAGTCCTTTTTCGCCAAGTTCGTCCGCTTCTTTTGCCCGTTGGGTGTAATCGGCGATCGCCTGCTTTTCAGCGGCGAGGATGGCTTCCACCATCTCTTTATTTGTGGCTGCCGGCGGAACGGGGCGGGCCCGGGTTGTGGGTTCGCCGCCTAGTGCGACGATTTTGTTGGCGAGAAACTGGGCATGGCCCAATTCATCCGTCACTTCCGCAAGGAAGAACTGCGAAAGCTGCGGACGGTAGGGCCCGTTGGCTTTGGCGGCATAGACAGTATACTGTGTTACGGCCGACAGTTCGCCCGCGAGATCTTCATTCAGATGGTCAATAAGTGTTTGTTTATCCATAACGGTATAACCCTATCATACTTTCACTTGTCTGCAACCGGAAACACGCCTGAATCATCCAGCTGTTTTTTTACGGTTCCGGCCCAGTCGCGGTTGGCGGCCGGGCTGGCGGGACTGGGATGAAGAATGCGGACCACCTCCCGGTCCGGACAGGCTTCGCGCAGTTTGGTTTCCGCATAAGCTCCAATGCCGACGAGGTGCTGAGGGGAGAGGAGGTCTATGACGCGCCGCAAATGCTCTGTGCAAAGCGTTTCCAGCGGCTCACGTTCATTTGCGGGCAGCTTGTCCGGCGTCAGATTTGCGCCGGATTCCCGCATAAACACCAGCGGACAAAAGTTGTGAACGGTACACCCGGCAAAAAAACGGTCTGACGTTTCAAACACATCCCGAAAAAAATCCCAGAGTCGTCGGCCGCTGACCTCTGAGCGGGTGCAGTCAAAACCCAGCACCGGACGTTTGGGATGTTCGCGGGGCGGTTTGCCTACGGAAGCTTTGATCCCCAGCCAGTCCTGAACACGGGTAACCTCCCCAAACGGAACGCCAGTCTGCGCCATTCCCCAGGGGCCCGGATTCATTCCCATAAAAAACACCTGCACAGGTGCATGCGTACGGGCCAGATATTGGGCATGAGCCTCCCACGCGTAGTGCAGGGGATTGTAGACTGCACTGACAGGAGGCGAAAAGCGCAGTTGGTCCACTTCATCGGCAAAATCCCGGGTCAGTTTCAGCAGATTCATGATCGTTCAAGAAGTTGGCGCAAGAAGTTGGCGGTGCAGGGCGGAAATGGCGGTGTGGGTTTTTACCGCCAGTTCTTTCCGGGTTTCGGCCTTCAGCGTTTGTTCACAAAAGTGCACCTGCGCTGTAAACCCTTTGGCGGAAAGCAGGCGTTTGGCATGGGGGCCAAAATCGGCATCGCCATACCAGGCCACCAGTTCGGAGGGGGGTGGGGAGCCGGGCGGCGTGGTGTAGACGATTGCGGCCGCGTGGACGGGAATATCGAGGTCAATCGCGGGTTGAAGCAGACTGGGCTTGAAGGGGAGAACGCCGGTGCCGTCGCTGGTGGTGCCTTCTGGATAAAAGCCGACACCGCCGCCCTGACGGACCAGGTCCGCAATCAGCTGATTCATCCGGTGGACATCCCGGCGGGTTTCCCGGTCAATAAAGAGGGTGTTGGCACTGCGGGTGAGGGGGCCGATTCCTGGCCATTTGGCAACCTCGGCCTTACTGATGAACCAGGCGGGGCATGTGGCGCAAAGCAGCAGAATGTCGGTGTAGCTGATGTGATTGGTCACCAGAAAAAACGGAGCCTTGGGCGGGGTGCCCCGCACACGGATTTTCATGCCGAAAATCCAGGCGACCCCGTAGCCCCAGACGCTCATGCCTTTGCAGAGCAGCCGATAGCGTTTCGCGGGGGTTTTACGGGTGATCAGCCGGACGGCAAGCGCATAGAGCCACAGGATGAGGCAATAGAGAAGTGCGGCAATGAGCCGGCAGACAAAGCGTATCTGTCCGGTCATGAAACATCCTGATTGAAAACCTTGACCAGTTTGGGCGGGACAACCTGGAGATCAAAAAGGGCCAGGTAATCGATGGTTTTAAAGGCCTTGTCGAGGGCGGGCAGGCTGCAGATGCTGGCGCCGTAATCGATGTAAAGGCTCATGAGCCGGGGCAATTCGGTGTCGGCGATTTCCTCTTCGCTGATGTCCGTGTGCGGACACTCGAAGGCGGGGCGGGGTTCGATGAGGAAGGGGCTGCGGAGGTGACCGGCGCGTTTGAGTCGGGTGTACACCGCCCAGCCCTCCGCAGGCGACTGACTGGTGAGGGAACAGCACCCGAACATGTAGCGGAGGTTGTTGAAGCGGAGATAGGCGAACAGACCCCGCCAGAGCAGAAACAGAACGCGGCCGTTACGGTGGGCGGCGGCAATGCAGGCCCGGCCGAGTTCGAGGGACTGGTGACGCAGCTCTTCAGGAAAGCGGGAGAGGTCGTATTCATCATCGGAATAAAACCCCTCGCCGAGAGAGGCCATGGCATGGCTTTGCATCCGGTAGGTTCCGATCAGCTCACCGGTGCGGGTGTCCCGGACAATGAGGTGGTGGCACTGGGCATCGTACTTGTCACGGTCCATGCGGGATTCAAAGCTGGCATCAAGCCCCTCGCCAAGCTCAAGGTTGAAGACATCAAAGCGGAGGCGGAGAACCTGATCGAGTTCCTCGGCTGTGCGCGCAAAATCCGCTTCGTAGGGGCCGGATTTCATATCCAAAGTCGGGAGGTGTTCAGGCAAAATGGGGTAAGACGGTAACATACATTCCCCCTATACCCCAAGCATCGAAGAATCAAGCTCTTGACGTTTTTGCGGCCGTTTTGCGCGTAATTTAACAGGTATTTTAAAGATGCATTCCGCGCTGCGCGTAATTTAACAGGTATTTTAAAGATGCATTCCGCGCCGTCTTCCGCTCCGTCCGTGCATCCTTCTTGACCTGTTCAGGGCAGTGCGTAAGGGATGGGCATGAATTTAAATCTGGTTTTGGTGATGATCCTGCTGGGCGGATGGTTCTGTGCCCGGGGGGCGGAGCGTCTGCGGCTGCCGGGGGTGCTGGGGATGCTGGCCTGCGGTCTGCTGATCGGCGGGCTGTTTGGCGAGGCCGCCTGGCCGGCGGGGCTGGTGGAATTGGAGCCGTTTTTAAAAACCTTCGCGCTGGTGGTGATCTTACTGCGGGCGGGGCTGGGCATCCGGAAGTCGGTGCTGAACCGTATGGGCAGGACGGCTCTTTTGATGGCGGTGCTGCCCTGTCTGCTGGAGGGCGGGGTGTTGACCGTCGTGCTGCGGATGTGGATGGGCTTTGACTGGGCGGTGGCGGGGCTGACCGGGTTCATGTTGGCGGCGGTGTCGCCGGCGGTGGTGGTGCCGGCAATGCTGCGGCTCTCGGAAGAGGGCTATGGCCGCAAACATGCGGTGCCCACGCTGGTTCTGGCCGGGGCCTCCGTCGATGACGTGCTGGCGATTACGCTTTTCGCTTTGTTTGTGCGGATGGCGCAGGCGGAGTCGGTGGCGGTCGTGCGGACGCTGCTGGAACTGCCGG
>PXDP01000250.1 GCA_003565035.1 PVC group bacterium
ATAGGAATCAGGCATTCCGTCACTCTACGCAAACCCGCGCCGGATGCAAACCTAAGCCATTGAATTTTTCTTACCGATGCCCCTGCCGGTCCAGGCTTCGGTACTGGATCGCCTCCGCCAAATGATTGGCCTGTATCCCCTCCACTTCCTCCAAATCCGCGAGCGTCCTCGCCACTTTCAGAATCCGGTCGTACGCCCGCGCACTCAAATTCATATCATCCATCGCCATCCGCAGCATCTGATGACACTCCGCATCCAGCCGACAATGTGCATTCAGCTCCCGAGTCCCCATCCCGGAATTGCTGTGCACCCGCGGATTGTCCGCAAAGCGTCGCTGCTGAATCAGGCGCGCCCGCAACACCCGCTCCCGAATCGCGGCCGACGGCTCACCCGGCTGCAGAGAGGTCAGTTCCTCGTAGCGCACCGAGGGCACATCAATCTGAATATCAATCCGGTCCAGCAAAGGACCGCTCACCCGGGCCCGATACCGCTGAATCTGTGTCGGCGTGCAGTCACAGCGCTGCTTCGGATCCCCATAATACCCGCAGGGACAGGGGTTCATGGCGGCAACGAGCATAAACCGGCACGGAAACGTCAAACTTGAAGCCGCCCGGCTGATCGTCACCTGACCATCCTCCAGCGGCTGACGCATCACTTCCAGCACATTCCGCGCAAATTCCGGCAACTCATCCAAAAAAAGCACCCCGTGATGCGCCAGACTCACCTCCCCCGGCATCGGATGCGTTCCTCCGCCAAGCAGCCCGGCGTCCGATACCGTGTGATGTGGAGATCGAAAAGCCCGTTGAGCCACCAGTGCCTGATGCGCCGGCAGGGTTCCGGCAATGGAATGAATTTTTGTCGCCTCCAGCGCCTCCGAAAGGGTCATCGGCGGCAGAATCGAAGGAATCCGCTTGGCGATCATGGATTTTCCGGTTCCGGGACTTCCCATCATCAGGAGATTATGCCCGCCGGCCACCGCCACCTCCAGGGCGCGCCGTGCGCTTTCCTGACCTTTCACCTCCTCAAAATCGAAGGGATAGTGCGAATGCTGTTCAAAAAGCTCCTCCAGATCCACCCGCAGCGGCGGCAGCGAAATTTCTCCCTGCAGAAAATCCACCACTTCCCGCAAATGCGAAACCGGAAACACATCCAGGCCCTCAACCACGGCCGCCTCCTCCCCGTTCTCATACGGAACAAAAAGCCGGCGCACCCCCATCTCCCTCGCCCGCAGTGCAATCGGCAGAATGCCCCGCACCCGGCGCAGATTTCCCGAAAGCGCAAGCTCCCCCACCGCCATGCAGTCCATCAGTGCATCTGCATCGAGCTGATCCGTCGCGCACAGCGTGGCCAGGGCAATCGGTAAATCAAAACTCGGGCCCTCTTTGCGAAGATTCGCTGGCGCCAGGTTGATGAGCCATCTTTTGTCCAAAGGCGGGAACATGGAACTGTTTTTAATCGCGGTGGTCACCCGGTCCACGCTTTCCCGCACCGCCGTATCCGGCAGGCCCACAATCCCCGGCTTGAAGGTGTCATCCCCGGATGGACTGATATTCACTTCGATTTCCACCGGCAGGGCCTCCACGCCCACCACCGCCGCCGAGTGCATCCGGGCCAAATGCGACAACGCACCCTCGGAAATGAGATCATCCGCCTCGTCATCAAAATCAAACAAATTGTCCGTACGCTGAATCATACCCCTCTTTTTGTATGGTCCCCCGTGAGAGCGCAAGCCCAAAATGGTTCTGATGTTCATTATTCTGCCAGATTTTGCGTCCCCTCTACCTGAATCCGTGAGATATTTGCAAAGAAGGCGTGTAAGATCATGGAGCGAAAGGGATTGCCGGGAACCGTGGCATACCCTTGCGGTCTGTTGAGTGTTCCCGGCTATTCCTTGCAGCCCATGAGATTGCGCGGATTCAAAGCAAAGATCTCACGGATTCAGGTCTAATTTATTTCTGGTCAGAAAGTGCCAGCAACAGCCCAAAATGAAGGCTGGTGACCCAATAGCTGCTCCCCCCCTGACTGATATAAGGCAGGGGGATCCCGGTAATGGGAAGCAGATTCACTACCCCGCCAATATTCACCAGAGTCTGCACAGCAAGGGAAGCCACCAATCCGGCACCCAGTAACCTGGAAAACGTTTCCTCCTGTCGGCGGGTAATGCGGATCCCGCTGCTGAAAATCCGGGCGAAGAGCAATAGAAGCAGGACAGACCCGACAAACCCGGCATCTTCTGCATAAACCGCATAGACAAAATCCGAGCTGGCGATGGGCAGGCGCTCCGGACGTCCCGCGCCCAGCCCCATGCCCATTAAACCGCCCGCATACATGCCGGTCAGCCCCTGAAGCACCTGCCATCCGGATCCGGTGGGATCAGAAAAAGGATCCAGAAACGCCTCAAACCGCCGGGCACCATGGGCAAAGTAGCGAAGAATCCCCCACACGCCACCTGCTGCAGCCGCCAGTGCGACCACTCCCCATGAGAGGCGCCGGGTGGCACAGATCAGCATCACCAATGCAGTCAAACTGAGCAGCAGAAACAATCCAAAATCGCGGTGAAGCACCAGCATCCCTCCCAGACTGCCCCAAATTACCAGAAGCAGCAACGCATCCGCCAGCGGCGGACGAAGAACCCCGCGCCCTTCCCATCCGGCATCCGTCCGACTGAAAAAGCCGGCCAGGCCAACCACCGCAAAGAGTTTCAGGATTTCAGTGGGCGTCATCCCTCCCGGAGCATACAGGCCGCCGCGGTAGCGCGAGCCCAGCGCCAGCATCCCCGCCGCAAGTCCAAGCATCAGCAGCAAAGACAGGCCCCAAAACGGGCGCAGCTGACGGACCCGCTCCCGGCGGAAGCAAAACCAGGCCCCGAACAACAGAGCGAACCCCGCCGGCTGAATCAGAACGTTCATATCCCTGACACCCGGAGACATACCGCTCATACGACTCCGGACCACCACGCCCAAGCCACTCAAAAGAAAAATACCCGCCAACAAAACACCCGAACCTCGCCAGCGGGCCAGCTTCAGGCCGACAGCCACCACACCCGAGGAGATCAACCAGAGCAGATAGGGCCAGAGGTCCATCAACATCAGAGCCCGCCCCTCACCCGATCGTGCACTGAGCACTAAAAGCTGCGCCACCGTCACCAGCCCCACAATCCCAAAAAAGAAGAAAACCGGCCTTGAAGTCTCCCCCGCCCCGGCCCGGGACGCCTCCCCCTCTCTTTTCGTTTTTTTGGAACGGGCCGGGCGTGACGTTGCGGATCGGTTCTTTTTCTTCACGGAACTCACGGAACCAGCCATCCTTCCTGAACCGCGGTCTGGAGCATCTGACGAACCAAGGGCACCGCCGCCCGTGAACCGTAGCCCCCGTGTTCCACAATCACCGCAAAAGCCCACATCGGATCTTCCGAAGGGGCAAACCCGGTGAACCAGCTGTGACTTTCCCGTCCTGCACCCGTCTGAGCCGTACCGGTTTTGCCGGCAACTGTAATGTCCGGAATCTGCGCACCGCGTCCAGTGCCCTCGGTGACCGCCCGGCGCATCATCCATCGCAGCGCGGCGGCATGCTCCTCACTGCAGAGTCGTCGCCCGGTACGCACCGGCTGCGCAAGGTCTATTCTGGGAAAGACCGTCTCGCCCCCCCGGGCCAGTGCTGCGGTCAGCATCGCAATCTGCATCGGGCTCACCAGTAAATCCCCCTGGCCAATGCTGAACTGGGCGATCCCGTAAGGCCTATCATCGGATAAAGCACCGAGCCGGGCCGGGCCCTGTGTCAGCGTCGCCTCCGGCCGTTCCGAAAGCGTAAACCGGCTCAGCATGCCCACCGCATCCATCGCATCTGTCAGCGCCTCCGCGCCGGTTTGGATCCCCAACTGCGCAAAAAAAACGTTGGAGGATTTCGCCAGGGCCTCGGCAAGTCCAATCCGTCCATGCCCCCGCCATTCTCGTCCGGCCCTGCGGGCGATGTAATAATCGTGATCCCGGATCCGGGGGTTGGCAGGTGAGGTGGTGAATCCGTCTGCAGGCGTGTCCAGTGTGCCCGTAAACCCCTCATTCAACGCCGCCGCCGCAACCAGAATTTTAAACACCGATCCGGGCGGATACAAACCAGCCAGTGACCGGTTCAGCAGCGGAGAGCCCTCGGCCTGCCCCGAAAACAGGCGGGGGGGCAGACGGTTCGGATCAAACTCCGGACGACTGACCAGCGCCAGGATGTCGCCGGTGCGCACATCCAGAAACACCACCGCACCACGCTGCCCCTCCAGCAGCGTATGGGCCAAAAGCTGAAGATCCACATCCAGAGTACTGGTCAATGGCGGGCCCTCGGTATGCCCTTCACGGTCAAGCAGAGCCGCACCAAAATGAGCCAGATCCTCCCGGGTGCGCAGACTGCCCCGCATCAGCCGATTTCGTCCGGCAGATTCCACACCGGTCATTCCGTAAAGAGGATGATTGTACCCAATGACATGAGAAAACACCGGACCGTAAGGGTAAATCCTCCGGATTCCCCCTTCTGTCACCCGGCTCCCCGCCAGGGTACGGCCCTTCCGGTCAGTAATACGCCCCGCCCGGAAGCGGTGTGCGGGGTTGAATTCGCGGCGGTCATAGCGCTGCATAAAGGCCAGAAAACGCTCATTACGCTGTCCCATCAGCTGCCAGTCGGCCTGGCGCACTGCCAGCACGCAAAGAAAAACACCGCCAAAAAGCGAAAGAACCGACGGCCAATACGCCTTCGCGGGAACCATGGCCTCCCGGCGCATCTGGCGTCCAAAGCGGAACAGCAATCCGGCAAATCCTGCGTGAAAAAGCAGGCGCAACAGCATGCCGACCCTGGGCCAGAGCGGATGGGCCAGAAGCAGTTCGAGGGAATCCAGAGAGGGGTTGGGCAGGTCGGGCATCGGTAGAGAAAGCGGAAACAAACGAAAGTCTTCCTTGACCGAAAGGAATTAAATCGACAAGTGTTTTCGCTCATTGGCATTCTGCCCGCAATTTCAATTCATCCCACCACCCTCTTCTGGAGAACCCTATGGCTTTAGACGGCACCAAAAATTCGTACGGAAAAGAAGACATGCTCCGCGCCGGCCGCGGCGAGCTGTTTCTTCCTGATTCCGCAAAACTTCCGCTCCCCAATATGCTCATGGCCGACCGCGTCGTGGAAATCAATGAAACCGGCGGCCGCTACGGCAAAGGCGAAGTCATCGCCGAGCTGGACATCCATCCGGACCTGTGGTTCTTTAAATGCCATTTCCAGGACGATCCGGTTATGCCCGGCTGTCTGGGTCTGGATGCCACCTGGCAATTCACAGGCTTCTTTCTCGCCTGGCAGGGCCACACCGGCCGCGGGCGGGCCCTGGGAGTTGACGAGGTTAAATTCGTCGGCCAGGTATTGCCCACCAATAAAGTGGTTCGCTATCATGTGCATATCAAGCGGGTCATCAACCGCAAACTGGTCATGGCGATTTCCGACGGACAGGTCTTTGTGGATGACCGTGAAATCTACACCATGAATTCTATGCGCGTGGGGATCTTCAAATCAACGGATGACTTCTGAGCCGATCCCCATCCAATCCATTGTCACAGATGACGGCAGTCTGACCTGCCGTCATCCTGTTTACGGGGAACCTTATCACGCGCTTCAAGGTGCCCGCACCGAGGCCGAAAGTAAATTCATCCTCCCCTCCCGGCTCGCAGAGCGCCTGCGGCAAGGACCGCTCCGCCTGCTGGATGTCGGATTTGGCCTGGGAGTCAACTGCCGTGCCGCCGCACAAACCGCCCGCCAAACCGGTGGACATGTTCTCAGCGTCGATACCGTCGAAGCAGACCCGGATGCCTGGCTGCGGGCGCGGACACTCTACCCCGAATGCCGTCTAACCCGCGAACTGACAGAGACCGGCCGGTATCAGGACCACTTTGTCCAGGTCACACGTCACGACGGCGATCTCCGTCAGGGACTCACCCATATAGAAGGCCCCTGGGATGTGGTTTTTCATGATCCTTTCAGCCCGCTGAAGAATACGGAATGCTGGACGCTTGATCTCTTCCGCCTGTTTTTCCAAAAATTGAGTCCGGACGGTCTGCTGCTCACCTATTCCGAATCCGCAGCTGTGCGGGCAGGACTTTTGCAGGCCGGATTCCTCATCGGCACCAGTCCGGCGGTCCCCCCACACCGCGGCGGGACGCTCGCGGCACGCGCTGCCCACCAGCTCACACATCCTCTTGATCCCTCCCCCTTTCAGATTTTCCCTAAAAACGTACCCTTCCGGGATCAGGCCCTCGCCGACAGCGGTCACAGCATCCGCGCCCGGCGCGAAGCCTCCGTCCGGTCTGCTGTGCAATAATACGCCTAAATACCTTCAATCACTGGACAAAAATACGTAATCCATTATACTGAAGCCATCGTCACCAAGACGAATCTAAGTAACATAGAAACTAACCCATGAGAGAAGGAGATTCTTTATGTCCTATACACTTCCCGACCTGCCCTATGCCAAAGACGCACTTGAGCCCCACATTGATGCAAAAACCATGGAAATTCACCATGATAAACATCATGCCGCCTATGTCAGCAAAGCCAACGCTGCGCTGGAAGGTCACGATGACCTGGCCTCCAAGTCCGCAGAAGAGCTGATTTCCGATCTGGCCTCGGTCCCTGCAGACATCCGCGGAGCGCTGCGCAACAACGCGGGCGGTCACGTCAATCACAGCCTGTTCTGGAAAATCCTCGGCACCGGCTCCAGCGGTCCCTCCGGTGAACTGGCCGCAGGCATTGATGCCGCTTTTGGCTCTTTGGACGGATTTAAAGAAAAATTTGCCAACGCCGCCGCCACCCGTTTTGGATCCGGCTGGGCCTGGCTGGGTGTC
>PXDP01000411.1 GCA_003565035.1 PVC group bacterium
GGGGTCCGGGGCGCGCCCCGGACCCCGGTGAACGCGGGCGAGATGCTGTTTTCCCTCTCAACCGGAGGGTGCTCTCCGTGGTTATCCTCTTCACAAACCGTTTTCTTTCATACCTTTCAAAAACCATACACGCTTTTTTATATCATCTTCCTCTGAAAGATCTAAGAAATCTCACTTCTGAGTCGTCTTTCTTGTGTTAACCAGACATACTCACCCCGTGGACCTGACCGAACTCATGAACCTCCATGCCCCCTCACTGCACCGCTATGCCGCGCGGCTCCTCTGTGATGCCGATACCGCCCGCGACATCGTGCAGCAGGTCTTTATCCGCCTCAGTCAGCTCGGCGAAAGCAAACAGCCCGCACCCGGCGCCGCCAAATCCTGGCTCTACCGCTGCACCCACAATCTCGCCGTGGACACCATCCGGGCCGAACAGCGGCGCAAAAAACTGCATGAAGAGCACGTTCGACGCAAATCGCTCGACCAGTCCCCCCCCTCATCCGGAAAACTCGAACAGGTCCTGCACTTGATTGACCGTCTGGACGAAAAATCCAAAAGTGTTCTATTGCTGCGGCTGCAGGAAGGGCTCAGCTACCGTGAAATTGCCCAGACGACCGGTCTGAAAGACGGACATGTCGGCTATCTCCTGCATCACGCCGTCCGCCAGCTCACGGAATGGCTGCAAGAGGAGGACCGCGCATGAGCCCCGAACTGCAAGACCCCAAATGGACCGCATATCTGCTCGACGAACTGCCCGAAACCGAGCGCCGCGCGATTGAACAGGACCTGGCCGCTCAACCCGAACTGCGGAGCGAACTCGAAGCCCTCCGCAACACGCTCGAACTGACCCGGCAGGCCCTGGGCGAACCGGTCACCGGTCAGAACGCCATCACAGACCATTGCCGCCAGGCACTCCCGCTTCGCACCCGCAAAACTCCGCTCCGTTTCGTGCTGCCCACCGCCCTCGCCGCCGGACTCGCGCTGTTTCTGGGACTCAACGCCCTCCTTCCCGGACGCCAGGCCCCGGTCAAGGTGCTGGACGAGGCAGGGCATGAGCTTGGGGGCTTTGCCGCTGAGGGTCGCATCATTCCCCAATCCACAGAGGTGCTGGAGCTGAATGCTGAACCCGAACCTCTGCTGCTCAGAGAAAACACTGTTATCGAGTGGCAAGCGCGGCCGACAGTGGAAGCCGCCCCGGCCTCCCCGCCGCCTGCGCCCGCCCGGGCCAGAAGCCTCCACCGCTCGTTTGCCGCCGATGAACAGGAGGTGGATGCCTTTGCCGCTCCCGGAGAACCTGCCGCCGACGTTGAACTCCGCGCCGAATCCCCTGCCCCCGCCGCCACCGTCATGGAATCCCAAGCGATCGGGGACCCCGAATCTCCGGAGGAAGAAGAGGAAGAATGCGATGCGGCCGGGAAAGACAAAGAGGAAAAAGAAGATGATGCTTGCCAGACGAACAAAGCCGACTAGGCTTTTCGTATGAGCGAATCCCCTTTTGAAAACCTTCCGAATACCGGCAAAACCCCGAAAGATGACTACAAATCGGAGATTCCGGGCTTGCGGAATCAGTTGGTCGCCCTGCAGCAGGAATTACGGGGCTCCAAGCGCTCGGTGATGGTGGTTTTCGCCGGAGTGGACGGCGCCGGCAAACATGAAATGGTCAACACCCTCAATGCCTGGATGGATCCCCGCGGCATTGCCACCCATGCCTATCTCAAGCCAACCCCGCTGGAACAGGAGCGCCCCCCCTTCTGGCGCTATTGGCGGGATCTGCCGGCCCATGGCCAAATCGGCCTCTATCTCAGTGCCTGGTATTCCCTCCCGCTTCTGCACCGCGTCCGACGTCAGATCGGCGATGCCGAATTCCAATCCGCTCTCGATGAAATCGCCCGCTTCGAAAAAACCCTCGCCGACAACGGGGTGATCCTCATCAAAATCTGGATGCATCTCGATAAAAAAGCGCAGCGAAAACGACTGAAAAAACTCTCCAAAAATCCCGCCACCGAATGGCAGGTCAAACCCGGCGCCTGGGAAAACTGGGGCCTCTATGACCGCTTCATCACCTATTCCGAAGAAATCATCCAAACGTCACAGGCCTCCGGGCAGCCCTGGACCATCATTGACGGCAAACGCAAACGTACCCGGACCCTTTCCGTGGCCCATGCCCTCCTCGATCAGGTTTCCCGGGCGCTCGCGGATGCACCGGCGGCCGAAGGAAAATCCGCCGCCGCCTGGAAAAAAGCCATGTCCGGCAAACGCGGCAGTCTCAGGAAAATGGACCTCTCCCACAAGCTGGAGCGCGACGAATACAAAAAAAGACTCAAAAAGCTGCAACGCAAACTCTATCAGCTCCAGCACCACGCACACGTCGCCGGCATCTCCACCGTTCTGGTGTTCGAGGGCCAGGATGCCGCCGGCAAAGGCGGTGCCATCCGGCGGCTGGTGCAGGGCCTCGACGCCCAGGAATATCAAGTGATCCCCATCGCCGCCCCCACCCGCGAAGAGCTTGCCCATCACTACCTCTGGCGCTTCTGGCGTCACCTCCCCCGCGCCGGACGGGTCACCATCTTTGACCGCTCCTGGTACGGCCGCGTTCTGGTGGAGCGGGTCGAGGGCTTCGCTCAACCCGCCGAATGGCAGCGCGCCTACCGGGAAATCAATGAATTTGAACAGCAGCTCACCCATCAGGGCGTCGTGCTGCTCAAATTCTGGATTCAAATCGACAAAGATGAGCAGCTCAGCCGCTTCGAAGAACGGCAGAATACTCCCTATAAATCCTGGAAAATCACCGAAGAGGACTGGCGCAACCGCGAAAAATGGACCCCCTACGAGCACGCCGTTGACGACATGGTCTCACTGACGCACCTCCCCCACGCCCCCTGGGTCCTCGTGGAAGGCAACGATAAAGCCCATGCCCGCGTCAAAATCCTCCAAACCGTCTGCAACCATCTCGAAGCCGCCCTCGCAAAAAGCTGACCGCCCATTTCCGATCATCGGAAAACCCGGCCTGGACATTTCCGATCATCGGAAAACCTGACCCAAAGGTTTCCGATCATCGGAAACGGTCCGGTTCAGTCGATCTGCGTGCCGCGGGTGAGGTCGAAGCGGAGTGTCCCGCCTTCGTGCAGCCGCCAGAGGGGGATGTCTTCGCGGCGGACGCGAATTTCACTGAGCTGTCGGGCTTCGCCGGGACCCGCGTACTCCTGCGCCGCAAAAACAACCGCCTCCGGATGCAAAGCCCTCAGAAATGGCGCGGAGGCTGACGGAACCCGGGGACTGTTTGCCGCCAGCAGCAGGCGGGTGGGCGGCAGCAGATCTCTGGCGAGCATCTCCGCTTCCACCCGCTCGTCAGCACCGCCCATGACAATCATGGAGGCAAAGCCCCGGCTGAAGCGCAGCACCAGGCTTCGGTTCCCCGCCGCCCGCGCGGTCCAGTCCGCCGGAGGCCACAGCACATCCACTTGCCAACCTCCCAGCACGAAGGTGTCGCCGGCCTCCAGGGGGATCACCGCCCAATCCGCGTAAAGCGGATGGCCGGCATCCGGCCGGGCCACGTAAATCCGGCGGGGGGTATGGGATGCGTGTAACGCCTCAAGTCCCTGCACATGTGCGCGGTTGGGATGGGTCAGAAATAACGCCTCCACCCGGTTCACCCCCTCCGCCTGCAGGGCCCCGGCCACCGCGCGTCCGCTCCAGTCCGAGCCGGCATCGATCAAAATCGTTCCCCGCATCCCGGCCCGGAGCAGGCTGGACTGGCCCCGGTCCGCATCCAGCACCAGCAGTTCCGTGCGCGTTTGATGCTGGGTCCAGCGGGTGACACTGAATCCAAGCGCGATCAGTCCCAGTGCCAGGCAGATCCGGCGGGTTTTGCGGACACGGAAGGCCAAAATGGGCAGTCCGTACAGGGCCGTGATCTGCCACAGGGCCGGGGAACGGACCCAGAGCACGCCGCCAGGAACCGTTTCCAGAAAGGCCACCCATTCCAGCAGGGCCCGGGCAATCAACCGGGCCGGGAACATCGCCGCCGCCGCAAAAGGAGTGGGCAGGCCCAGAAAAAAGAGCCCCGGGAATCCGCAGGCCAGCAGCAGAAAAGCCAGCGGTACCGCGAGAACATTCCCGAGCAGACCGATCGGGGAGAAAAGGTTGAACGTATACGCGGTCAGAGGGGCGGCAAACACAAAGCACAGAAACGAAACCGCGAAGGTGTCGCACACGGGCCAGAGGAGTTTTTCTTTCCACCAGGGCCACTGTACCTCGGGCGGGGCCCAGGGATCTCCGCGCAGAGCCGCCGCCAGCCGGGTCTGGAACAGGGCCCCCACCGCCAGCAAGCCGCCCACGAGCAGGAACGAGAACTGAAACCCGATGTCGAAAAGTTGTTCCGGAGCCCAGGCCAGCAGCAAAAAAAGGGCAAGCGCAAACGCGTTGCGGGGATTGGCGCGCCGGTAAAAGAACGGCGCGGAGATCAGACAGCCGGCCATCAGCAGCGCCCGCAGCGCCGAGGCCCGGAATCCGGTGGCGGCGGTGAACAGAAACAGCACCGGAATCACCGCAAACGCGCGGTGGCGGTAGGGAATCCCCAGTTGACGGCAGACCCAAAGAAGCATGGCGGTTAAGATGCCAAGGTGCAAACCACTCACCGCAAAAATATGGATCAAACCCGTCCGCGCAAACGCGGTGGCCCAGGCATCGTCCACGTCACCGCGACGGGCAAGCAGCAGGGCCTGCAGGACATCGCCCGCTTCGGGATCCGCAGCCGTGATGCGGGCCAGCCGCTGCGAAAGCCCGGACCGGGCACTGTAAAAGCCGCGTTGCAGACCGCGCCCCGGAGGTGCATCCAGTAAGACAAGCTGTTCTGAATCCGTCCGCAGCAGCCAGTCCGCGCGGCGCAGGCCGGTATAGGTGAGCGAACGCGGTTCAAGACGTCCCCGGGTGCGCCATCGCGTGCCTGGCAGCAGACCTTCGGGGATGGGACCGTCAAACCGGAGCTGGGCCCGGGCTGTGACAGATTCCCATTGTGGCAGATACTGCACCGCGCGGATGCGGACCGGCACGCGGGTGCCATACGCACCGCTGACCGCATCGCCGGCCACATCAAATTCTAGTGCCACATGGGTCGCCTCGGGCGGAATCACCCGCCGGAGATCATTTGCGGGGGGATGAAGCCGCCAGGCGGCCAGCGGCAAAAAGACCGAAACCATCAGCAGCGGCCGGACCGGAAATCGGCGCAGCAGCAGGAGCATCACTGCCGGCAACAACACCAGCACCGGGTGAAATGGAATCCAGTGGGCCGCAAACGCGGCCGGGAGCATGGCGGCCGCCAAATCCGGAGCCTTCATGCGCACCGACGGCCTCACGGGATCTCAATTAGAGAAGGGTCCCGAAATTCATCGGACTGTGATGCCCGATATGCCAGGAGTTCTTCAGGCCCTGATAAACCAGCTTTTTGGCCTGATCGACTGCATCCGTGATCAGCAGTCCCTTGGCAATATTCGCGGTAAGTGCCGCGCTGAAGGTACAGCCCGCGCCATGGTTTTCCGAAACCGGAAGCCGGGGCAGCACGAATTCATAAAGCTCTCCCTCGTCGCAGAGGATGTCCACGACATCGTCCCCGCGCAAATCGCCGCCTTTGGTGACGCAGGCGACATCGAATTTCTCCGAAATCACTCTTGAGGCCTTGCGGAGATCCTCGAGGTTTCCAATCGGGAACCCGGCAAGGATTTCCGCCTCGTGCAGATTGGGGGTCACCACCCGGGCCAGTGGGAGCAGGCTTGAGGTCAAAGCGTCCACAGCATCACTGTCCATCAGCCGGGCACCCGTAGAGGAGATCATGCGGGGATCCACCACCAGAACGGGAATCCCGCAGGCTTCATCCGCCTCACAGGCAACCATCACCAGCTCGCGGGTGGGGAGCATCCCGGTTTTGGCGGCCGAAATAGGAAACCCGTCGCTCACGGCCATGATCTGTTCCATCAGCACGCTGCCCGGTACCGGATGCACCTTGCGAAGTTCGCTGGGGGTTTGGGCGGTGACGGCGGTAATCGCGCAGGTCCCGAAAACATCCAAAAAGGAGAATGTTTTCAAATCGGCCTGCACGCCGGAGCCGGCACCGCTGTCGGAACTGGCCAGTGTCAACACCACCGGCACATCGGAATTTGCAAAATCAAAAGCTGTCATGCCCTGTCTCTAGCCTGAAAAAGGCACCCAGGTCGAGACGATTCGTTCAGGAATAGAAAATCCCGGACTTGCTCAACCGCCTCAAACCTGATTAGGGAGCCCCATGCCGAATTTTTCCATTCCAACCCCCGCGCGTCCACTGAAGGCCGTGATTCCCATGGAGGCCAGCAAGAGCGAGAGCAACCGCGCCCTGATCCTGCGGGCTCTGGCCGGACCTTCCATCGAACTGGACAATCTTTCCAATGCCCGGGACACACGACTGTTAAGCGCCCTGCTGACCAGCCCCGATGAGACGCTGGACGCCCGCGACGCCGGCACCACCCTGCGCTTTCTCACCGCCTGGTGCGCCGCCGCCCACCGTCCGGCGCTGATCACCGGCACCCCCCGCATGTGCCGGCGGCCCATCGGCATCCTGGTCGATGCCCTGCGCGAACTGGGTGCCGACATCCGCTACGAAGGCGAACCGGGGTTTCCGCCGCACCGCGTCCTGTCTTTCGAACAAAAAACTGCCAGCGCCAGCGTGCGCGGCGATGTGAGTTCCCAGTACATTTCCGCTCTGTTGCTGATTGGTCCGTTTTTACCCATGGGACTGAACCTCACCCTGCTCGGCGACGTCGCCTCGCGCCCCTACATCCACATGACCCTGGAATGGATGTCGCGCTTTGGTTTGA
>PXDP01000285.1 GCA_003565035.1 PVC group bacterium
CATGGAAACCGTGTCCCACACCCTGGATGCCGACGGAACCCTCATTGACGGACAGATTCTGCAAGTCACCTTCATTCCTCCATCCGGCACCTTCGGCCGCTGGGCCTACGAAACGTTCCCTTCCGGCACCGATCCGGCATGGATGGAACCCCTCGCCACCCCCAACAACGCCGGTATCCCCAACCTCGTCAGCTACGCACACGGCTGGGATCCGCTTGACCCTGATCTCAGTGACCGTCCCTTTGTGCTAACTGACGAAAACAACCTCGTCATCCGCTGGTGGCAAAATCCGGATGCGGATGACATTGCCCCCCTTGTCCAACATTCCACCGATCTCTTCACCTGGACCGACACCGGACTTGTGCCCGTCTACCTTAGCACTGAAAACGGCAAAGATCTCTACGAAGTCCGTCCACCCTTCGCCGACATCGCCTTTTACCGTATCTACTGGCCATAACATTTGAAATCGGTTCAAGGTTCAGGATTTTATGGACGGGGGGAACGGGGTTTGCTATTGAACCCCTATGAACGATGAACCCAAACATGTCCTGATCATCGGCGCCGGCGGCGTCGGCCGTGTCGTTGCCCACAAATGCGCGCAAGTGCCGGAGGTTTTCGGCAAAATCACGCTCGCCAGCCGCACCAAAGCCAAGTGCGACCAGATTGCCGCGGAAATTGACGCACCCATCGACACGCGTGCCGTGGATGCCGACAATGTCGCCGAAACCGTGGCCCTGATGCGGGAAATCAAGCCCGACCTGCTCATCAACGTCGCCCTGCCCTATCAGGACCTCACCCTCATGGAGGCCTGCCTGGAGGCCAGGGTTCATTACATCGACACCGCAAACTACGAACCCAAAGACGAGGCCCGTTTCTCCTACGAATACCAGTGGCCCTATGACCAGCGCTTCAAAGACGCAGGCCTCATGGCCCTGCTGGGCAGCGGGTTCGACCCCGGGGTGACCAACGTTTTCAGTGCTTACGCCCTGAAACACTACTTTGACGAAATCCACTATATCGACATCCTCGACTGCAATGCCGGAGATCACGGTCTGCCCTTCGCCACAAACTTCAATCCCGAAATCAACATCCGCGAAATCACCGCCAAAGGCCGCTACTGGGAAGCCGGAGACTGGAAAGAGACCGAACCCCTAGAATGGCACCGCCCCTACGACTTCCCCGTCGTCGGCGAAAAAGAAATCTATCTTCTCTATCACGAGGAAATGGAATCCCTGGTCAAACATATCCCCGGCCTCAAACGCATCCGCTTCTGGATGACCTTCGGGCAAAAATACATCACCCACCTCAACGTTCTGCAGAATGTGGGGATGACCTCCATCGAACCCGTCGATTTTAAGGGACAAAAAATCGTTCCCATCGAATTTCTCCGTGCGGTGCTCCCCGATCCCGCCTCTCTGGGACCGCTCACCAAAGGTAAAACCGTCATCGGCAACGTGATCGAAGGCCTCAAAGACGGCAGGAAACGGAAAATTTACATCTACAACGTGTGTGATCACGAGGAATGCTACGCGGAGGTCAAATCCCAGGCCATCTCCTACACCACCGGCGTTCCGGCGATGATCGGCGGCAAAATGCTCGCCACCGGCGCCTGGCTCAAACCGGGGGTCTGGAACATGGAACAATGCGATCCCGACCCGTTTATGGAGGCCCTGAACCGCCACGGACTCCCCTGGGAGGTTGTGGAACTCGATCCCGACTCCCCGCCGGTCTGGTAAACCGGCCACAGCATCATGACCTACCGCCCGGCGCTTCAACAACATATTCTGACGCTGTCGATCGCGGTCACCGTTATTCTGCTTCTGCTCAGCGGCAGCCTGGCCGCCTGGACCACTCAGCGCGAGTTCAATGCCCGGATGCTCCGCGTGCTCAACCGTGTGCCCGCCACCACTGCCGACGCGCTTGCGGAGACCCCCGATTCGCCCGTGGAAACCGAACTGTATGATCTCCTCTACACCTCCAGCCCTCAACAACAGACCCGCACCTCCCGCAACCGCCGCTTTTTCTGGGGCGCGGTCCTCTCGCTCCTCGCCGGCGGCCTGACCTGGCACCGGCTGACCCGCCTGACCGCCCCGCGACACGAACTCCTCGCCGAAATCGAACGCGTGCGCAAGGGCGACATCAGCCGCCCAGTCTTTCTGCCTGCCGGGCACCCCTTCCAGACCGTGGCCGACACCGTAAACCGCCTCACCGAAGGTCTCGAACGTCAGTCCCGCATCATATCCGAGCAGCACCACCGCCAACAAATCCTGCTCAACAGCATTTCAGAAGGCATTCTCGTACTCGACAATGACCTTAACATCACCGGCATCAATCCCGTGGCCGCCCAGTGGCTCGAAACCGGAAACCCCATCCGCTGTCAGGGAAAAGCCCTCTACAAGCTCTGCCGGAACCCCACCCTGCTTTCCATGATCGACGATCTTCTCTCCAGTGGCGACATGAAAGAGGCCCACCTCAGGCTAGAGCGTCAAAACGAAGAGGACCGCATCGTTCAACTCCGCGGATCGCTGCTGATCGACCGCGACCAAACCGAAGGGGTCATCATTCTCATGCAGGATGTCACCACCCTCCGCCGCCTCGAAACGCTGCGCCAGGACTTTGTTGCCAACGTCTCCCATGAGTTGCGAACCCCCCTCACCTCCATCAAGGGCTACGCGGAACTGCTCACTGACGAAACCGGCGACCCCGAAACCGTCAGCAAATATAACGACCGAATTCTCATGCAGTCCGAGCGCATGATCAACATTATCGATGATCTTCTCTCCCTCACCCGTATCGAAAGTGCCCATGGACCCGAAAGCGTGGCCCGCTGTGAAATCCGACCGCTGCTCGAAAATGTCTTTGCCCTCGTCGAAGACGCCGCCACGCGCCGGAACCTGAACCTGAGACTCGAAGCCGAAGACGGGCTTAGCGCGACCCTGCACGCCCCGCTCTTTGAGCAGGCCGTGCTCAATCTTGTCCAGAACGCAGTCAAATACACCCATCCCGAAACCACCATCACCCTGAAAGCCTTTCAACAGGACCAAAGCGCGATCATCGAAGTCGAGGATCAGGGACCCGGCATTGGCCCCCAGCACCACGCCCGCCTCTTTGAGCGCTTTTACCGGGTGGACAAAGCCCGCAGCCGCGCTGTCGGCGGCACCGGCCTCGGACTCAGCATCGTCAAACACATCGCCCAGCTCCATCAGGGCCGGGTCGAAGTCGAAAGCGAAATCGGCAAAGGCACCCGCTTCCGGCTCACCGTACCGATCGGTTCCTGAGCGCATAAAACATTGCAGCCCATAAAATTAGGTTTCCTCAGGTAAATTTATCTTGTGAATACTGAATGAATCTCCGAAAAGTGCCGGGCGCTTATTCCATCACTGAAATCATAATTTTCTCCAGTATAGATCAATGCGGCCTTTGCGCATGTCTGACTGAGTTCTCTGAACCGGCGAAGCCCTTTTACTTGATCTTTCGAAAATGTGGATGCGGATTTAATTTCAACGGCAAGAAGATTTTGCCCGCTTCCTGAAAGGAGATCGACTTCATTGCCTTTGCTGTCCCTGAAAAAATACAGATCCGCAGGGTCCCCCGCATTCAAGCACGTTTTTAAAGCTTCTGTCACAACCAGATTTTCAAATATATTCCCCACAAGAGGATCCCTTAACACCTGTTCTGGTTCACGAATACCAAGAAGGTAACACAGCAAGCCGGTTTCGGTGAAATAGTATTTTGGACTCTTAATCACTCGTTTGCCATAATTCTCAAAATAAGGCGGGAGCTTCATGAGAATAAAAGACGCCTCAAGGATTGAAAGCCAGTGCCGTATGGTTTTGCTGTCGACCCCGACATCATTCGAAAGCGCACTGTAGTCCATTAACTGCCCTACCCTTCCCGCAACCAGCTTCAACATCTTTTCAAACAGGCTTTGATCCTTCAAATGAATAAGCTGCCGAACATCTCTTTCAACGTAAGTCTGATAGTAATTTCCGTATGCACGAAAAGGGCGCTGCGATTGCTCATAAACCCTTGGCAAAAACCCGGTAAAACAGTAACTCGAAAAATTGGGGTGCTGGATTCCCGCCTTTTTCAGTTCATGCACTGAAAGCGGAAGCAGCGTAAGAATCGCTGTACGCCCCGCCAAAGATTGCGTGACCGCTTCGCGCAGACTCAACTGGTGGGAATTCAGGTGTAATATAGGAGTTCAAGTCCTTTATTGCACTATTTTAAAGGTTTTCCTGCTTACATGAAGAAACGCGAAACCGTTTTATACAAAGATCGTCCGGTCAGCTTCGTTCAATTTCAGCCGGCGGAACGCTGTTTCAGCCAGACGTGCAGGACGGAGATATCCACCGGATTGACTCCGGAAATCCGCCCGGCCTGACCCAGGGTTTCCGGCCTGATTTTAGCGAGCTTTTCGCGGGATTCATAGCGCAGGGAGGAAATCCGGTGATAGTCAATGTCCCTGGGAATGCGGACATGATCCAGTCGGGCTGCTTTTAAGGCATGGCCCTGTTCCCGGGCAATATATCCGGCATACTTCACACGGACCTCCACCTGACTTTTCACCTCCTCTTCCAAGCCCGATACTGCCTGCGGCAGCTTCTCGTAGGCCATTTGCGGTCTACGTAAATGCTGCGCCAACGAGGATCCGTCCACATATACCTCCTCCAGCCGTCCAATTTCCTGATTTATATCATATTCAAGACGCTGAATTTCCTGAAAGTGTTCATTTGTATATATACCCAGCTCCCTTGAACGTTCATAGAGCCGGAAATCAACATTATCCTGACGCAGCAACAGCCGGTGTTCAGCCCTTGAGGTGAACATGCGGTACGGTTCGTCGGTACCTTTGTTAATCAGGTCATCAATCAAAACCCCGATATATGCCTCATCACGGCCCAGGGTGAATTCAGGCTGACCCAGGGCCTTGCGGGCGGCATTGACCCCGGCGATGAACCCCTGCCCCGCCGCTTCTTCGTAGCCAGTGGTTCCGTTAATTTGACCTGCCAGGAAAAGATTCTCCACGAGTTTAGTCTCAAGAGTATGAAAGAGCTGAGTTGGATCCGAAAAGTCATATTCAATTGCATATCCCGGCAGCGTGAACACCGCTTTCTCCAGACCGGGAATACTCCAGATCATCTGCTTCTGAACCTCTTCGGGTAAACTGTTCGAGGTTCCATTGGGATAAACTGTCATTGCTGTGCGGCCTTCCGGTTCGATAAACACATGGTGACTGTCTTTATCCCGGAATTTGACGATTTTATCTTCTATCGACGGACAATAGCGAACCCCGGTGGCATCAATGTGACCGCCATACATGGCACTTCGGTCGAGATTATCTTCAATAATCTGATGGGTTTGTTCCGTGGTATGGGTCAGCCAGCATGGAATCTGTTCGGTTCCGGGCATCCAGGGGACTAGATCCGAGGATTTATGTTCCACGTGGAACAATTCAGAGTGTTTGCGCATCTTTCGGGCTTCCCGACTGAAAAAAGGTGGCGGTTCCAGTCCCGGTTGAATCTCCATAACAGATGTGTCGATGCTGTCTTTGTGCAGGCGCGGCGGGGTTCCGGTCTTTAAGCGACCCAGTCGAAAGCCAAGCGAACGGAACGAATCGGATAACTGATAAGCTGCCGGTTCGAAAACCCGGCCTCCGGGCCTGTTTTGATCCCCGATATGGATTTTACCCCCCAAAAAGGTCCCTGAGGCGATCACCACGCAGATCCCTTCAATATTTTCATTCGTTTCCGTGATAATTCCACGTAAATGGCCGTTTTCGGTCCAGATTTGACCGGCCGTGCATTCCAGGACATCCAGATTTGGCTGGTTGGCTATTACGGCCTGGATTCTGAGCGGAAAAGCATCCTTATCGTTCTGAATCCGGGTAGCCTGAACGGCAGGACCCTTGCGGAGATTGAGGGTACGGTACTGAATCCCGGTAAAATCAGCATTTCTCCCCAATTCACCGCCCAAAGCGTCAATTTCACAGACAATATGCGATTTCGCCATGCCGCCAATGCTGGGATTGCAGCTCATTCGGCCAATTGCGTTGCGGTCCATGGTCAATAAAGCCGTTTTTGCACCCAGCCGGGCAGAGGCCAGAGCAGCCTCATAGCCCGCATGACCGGCACCAACCACTAAAACGTCGTATTTTTGAGATTTCATGGCTATTCTATATAAAATATGGGGAAAATAGCAAGTTTCAGAGGTTTGGGGGTAGAGGGGAGAGGTCAGCACCGCCGCCAAAGGCTTTGAATTTACAGGAGTGAGACTTGGGCGGCGGTGATGGATTGTTGCGTGGATGCTGTGTTGGGTTTTCCATCACAACATCAAAACACCACCCCATTTCAACAGGTCTTACATAAGAGGTCTGATGTCTGAGGTATAATAGGAACATTGTTCCACGTGGAACAATCACCCATTAACGGATCAGGCAGATCAGACGGATCTGTCAGATCGGTCAGATCGGTCGGATCAGTCGGATCTACCCTCTGACCTCTGACCTCTGACCTCTGACCTCTGACCTCTGAACCCTATTTCCCAATACAAAAACTGGAAAACACCTGATCCAGTAAATCTTCGTGGTATTCCCGTCCGGTGACCTCACCCAGCCGTATGAGCGCTTCACGGAGCATAGGGACGGACAAAACGAGGGCCTCATCCCCGCAATCTTCGGAAAAGAGGCTCTCCAGTTGTTGCAGTTCCCGAGAAACATCCAACAAAGCCTGTCGGTGGCGTTCTGAAATGACAACATGGGGACGGGCGGACAGGTCCACGGATCCTGATAGAATACTCTTCAGTGACTCTTTTACCTCA
>PXDP01000011.1 GCA_003565035.1 PVC group bacterium
CTCCGCCACTGTGGACGGCATGAAAATAGGCGTCTTCATCCGGCATACCGCGCAGAATCTGCTCCAGTACATATCCTTCCCACGACATGCCCAGTTTGGGGTGTGCGACGAGAGCGGCGAAATGCTCCAATCCCAGCAGAGCATGAAACAGTCCACTGTCCCGGATATAGACCTTGGGCGATTTGACCACCCGCTTGCCGATATTTACGAACCAGGGTTGCAGGCGACGGACCATGTAGGTTTGCTCCAGCGCGTCCAGATAATTCCGCGCCGTGGGTGCGGAGCATCCCAGCGAGCCTGCGATCTCGCTGGCATTCCAAATTTGACCATGCACATGGGCAAGCATCGTCCAGAATCGGCCCATGGCGGCAGGGGACATGCCAAACCCCATCTGTCCCAAATCCCGCTCCACAAAACTTCGGATGAACTGCTTCCTCCAAACAAAACTGTCGGTTTCCGTTTTGGCCAAAACGGACCGGGGAAATCCACCCCGCCTCCAGAGGCTTTTTTCCTTTGCCGTTCCCAGCTCCGCCAGTGAAAATCCGCCCATTTCCAAAATTTCGACCCGACCTGCAAGCGATTCCGCGGCTTGGCGCGACAAATCCGGCGAGGCGCTGCCCAGCAAAAGGAATTGGGCGAGATTTTGATCCCGGTCCACCAATACCCTGAGCACGGGAAACAGTTCCGGCTTTCGCTGTGCCTCATCGATAATCACCAAACCTTCAAGGTTCTCCAGAACGGATTTGGGCGCTTCAAGGCTTCTGAGTGTTACCGGATCCTCCAAATCAAAATAATTCGGAGAATCAGACGCCAGCAGGGTCCGGGCCAGCGTCGTTTTTCCGCATTGGCGCGGTCCCAGCAAGGCCACCACCGGACTTCTCCCCAAGCTGGTTCTCAAGTGGTTTTGAAGATGAATTCGGTTAATCATACTTGAAATATGAAAACTTAGTTTTCAATTTTCAAGTTTTAAATTCGGAATTTTCTAATCAGGTTCATTCCGCAACGCAGCCACTGCGCCGAAAGGAAGGACTGTGATCATAAGATCAGTCCGATATTCAAAGAAAACCGTCATCATCAATGTCATGAACCCAACAGCCGTAATACTCAACATTAAGGAATGTTCCATTCTATTGACAGCCTTGTTGGGGCGGTTATGGATACGACATGTCTGAATCCGACGCATCAACTCCGCACGAGCACACTCCCTGGCAGGTGTTCCGGCACCTGAACGCCGACAATGCCGCCCTCTACCGCGTGGTGCTGGATCTGTTCATGGAACAAAAACAGAGTTTTGTGCTGCATCTCAAAGAAATCGAAATTCTGGACGCTCTGCGCGGACGTGCGGGCGGGGTTCCCTTGGATGCGCTTTCCGTCCGGGCCGCGCTGACCCAGCTCTGCGGCTGGGGAAACCTCATCGCCCGTCAGGATCAGAGCGAGGCCCGCACGCTGGAGGATTACCGCAATCAAAATTTTCTCTACCAGCTCAGTGCCGAAGGCGAAGCGGCGGAAATTGCCCTGCGCCATTTCCGCGATCATATCGAACAGCCCGGCGAACTCCAGGCCACCGCCCTGCGCGACATCGAATCCGCCCTGCGCGAAATGTCCGCGCTCCTGCGGGAGGAGGATTTTGAAAAGCTGCACGCCGCTTTCACCGGCCTGTTCGCCCGCTTCGAGCAGCTCGCCCGCCAGGCCGAAAAATTTATGGGCGGGCTGCAGCGGGCCATTGAACTTCAGGATCTCGATTTGGACGCGGTCCTGGCCTACAAAGAACGGCTGATTGACTACCTCGAGCGTTTTCTCAGTGAACTGACCCTCCGCGCCCCCGCGATTGCGTCCCTGCTGCTCGAACTCGACGAAGCCGGGATGCCCGCCGCCCTGCGCCGGCTCGCCGAGCGCGATCTCACCGACCAACTCGACACCGGACCCGAATCCCGCCTCCGCCAGGAAAGCAAGTGGCGCAACCGCTGGCAGGGCATGCACACCTGGTTCCTCGGCGGCAAATCCCCCTCGCAGGCGGATAATCTCCGCAGTTTCGCCCGCGGCGCCATCCCCGAATTGCTTGCGGTGCTGGCCACCCTCTCCGAACGCCGCAACCAGCGTCAGGACCGCGCCGCCGATTACCGCACCTTGGCCCGCTGGTTCGTCCAATGTCCCGACGACGAATCCGCCCACACCCTTTGGCACAGCGCCTTCTGCCTCTATCCCGCCCGGTATCTCACCGTGGACCGGGCCACTCTGGACCGCTTTGAGGATCTGGCCCATCCCGCCCGCACCTCATGGCTGGAAGCCCCCGGCCTCGAAATCGCCCCCTCTCTCCGCGCCACCGGCCGCAGCGGCGGCAGCGGTCGCTCCTCCGGCATTCCCGATCATTCCGAAGCCCGCCACCTGTTGCATGACCGACTGGCCCGCGAAGCCGCCCAACTCCGGGAGGCCCGCCGCATGCTGCTCGCCGGCGACCGGCAGCGCCTCTCCGAATTCACCCATCTCGATCCCCTCGCGTTCGATCTGCTGCTCGACTGCCTTGGCGAGGTTCTCGCCCGCGGCGGCGGCCTTCATCCCGTGAGCGCCCAGTCCGCCGACGGGTCCCTGCGCATCCATCTCGCCCCCATCCCCGATGCGCCCGTCGTGCACCTTCCCACCACGCACGGCGTTTTCAGCGGACCCGACCATGCCGTCCGCATCGAAGAAACCCTGCAGGAGGCATCCGCATGAACCCCTGGGAGGACGATCTCCACCGCGAAGCCTTCCGCGAAGCCGTCCGCGCCCTGCTGTCCCGCCCGCTGCTCCGGGCCACCGGCAAAGATGCCGAGGTTTTCCGCCTCGTGCGACGTTATGTCGACGGACTCCGCCGCTGGTTTATGGACGGTCCGGGCTGGCCACTGATGATCGAAAGTGAATTCGCCCGCCTCTTCAAATATCCCGGCCGGACCGAGAACGCCACCCATCCCGCCCTCGACACCCGCCGCAATCTGCCCTTCAACCGCCGCCGCTACACCTGGCTGTGCCTTGCCCTCGCCATTCTCGATAAAAGTGAACGCCAGACCACCCTCGGCGAACTCGCCAAAGAGATGGAACGCCTCGGACGCGGCGATCCCGCCCTCGCCGAGGCGGGCATGGAGCCCGTATTCGACCGCCGCGATGCCCGCATGGATCTTGTCTCGGTGGTGCGCCTGCTCATTGAACAGGGTGCACTCCTCCGCATTCACGGCAACGAAGAAGGCTACATCCAGGACAGCGGCGATGTGCTCTACACCCTCAACCGCACCCTGCTCGCCCGCGTGCCCGCCTTCAGGCGCAGTCCCAACACCCTGACAGCGTTTCCGCCCTCCCAACGCCCCGCCCGCCTGCAGGAGGAACTCGTTTCCGCCGCGCCAGAAGCCCGGCCCCGCGCCCTCCGCACCCGGCTGCTGCGACTGCTCCTCGACAGTCCCGTGGTGTACTACGCCGATCTCACCGAAGACGAACGGGATTATCTCACCGGCCAGCGCTCCCGCCTGCTGGATTTCCTTCACGCCGGAACCGGACTCCTCCCCGAACTCCGCGCCGAAGGCATCGCCCTCACCGATCCCGAAACCGGGCTCACCGATCTCCGCATGCCGGAGGAGGGGACCGACGGACACGCCGCCCTGCTGCTCGCCGACTTCTACGCCGCCCATCTCCGCAGTCCCCGCGCCCAAAGCGCCATTCCCTGGAGCCGCTCCGAACAGCACCTCCGCCAGTGCGCCAAAGAGCATGCCCACCGCTGGCGGCGCGACACCCGCGACCCCGCCGGCCTCCGCAACCTCCACCGCACCGTTGTCCACCGCCTCTGCGCCCTCCAACTCCTCCGCCAAACCGGCGAAGACCTCCACCCCCAACCCGCCATCGCCCGCTACCGCCTGGCGGCGGGAAAACGATGCACACCATGACAAAACGAAAAAAAAATACAAAAGCCGAAAAGGCGGCCAAAGCAAAGCAGCGCGCGGAGTACATGACCGTCTTCATCAACGGCAAACAGAAGCGTGTCCGCCGCGAGCCCACGATTGACGGGTTGCCGGTGGACGAGTTTATTGAACGGAATGCCGATGCGATCTGGTATCATCAGAATGAAATGTGGGAGTGCATAAAGCCCGAGTAGGAGGGGAGTGAACTACGTGATGGTGCCGATTTCACTAAGGCTCAAGCGTTCGTTGGGATACCCCTTCTTTCCAATCCCGTCTTCGTCTCAGATCGGCAGGCAGGATTTAAGCCGGGTTAGAAGATCGGAGCGCCCAGAAGTTCTAGAGCCTCCGGCGTAAACAGTCTTCGAGGCAAAAAGAAATCCCGATCTTTGGTTTTGATGATCATGATGGATCGGTAAGGTTTGAGTAAGAGCCCGTTCTCTTCTCGGAAAACATTCTGGGTATCACCCTGCATGAGTTTCAGAGTCCCCTCTGAAAACGTAATGGTCATGGGGTTATCTGAGTTTGAGATCAGGGGGTTACCGAAATGGCGAATCCGGGATCGATAAGATATTCGAAGCAGGAGAATGATTCCACATCCGAACAAGCCCATTCCCATTCCATAAGCGGTTTTTGTGATTAAAGGAACGGAAAGATACTGTGCAGAATAGAAGCCCAGAGCCAACCAGAAAAAAATGACGGTGAGGTTGAGGGGGAAGTAGCAGAACCGCTTATACCATTTCGAGTAACGCAAAAAGTCCGAGGCATTTTCATAAAACTCCTGCGGATGATCCGACAAGCATATGGAGTAAGCAATTTTTGTTTTCGGGTCTGTCATGAGGCTCAGCAGTAAACGACATGCCGGAATTTTCGAGATGAATCTAACCAGATAAATTAAATTATCTCCACATTTTAATGTGCCATATTAATGTCAGCGTCCTTTTGGGCGTGTTGCGGACTTGTCGCCATGAAAGACCCCGCCGCAGGATGCGGTGCCTCCGGGTGTATTCAGCCCACTTACTTCTTATACCCTCTTTTCCTGCATTCGCGGGACGGCTCTGCTATTCGCGGGTTCTTTTCTGTCTGCCATGATTCTCCGGCAAGAAACAGCGCAGGGTTTCCGGGGCTCCAGCCTCCGTCATCACCAGTAGCGTCTTTCAATATCCTGCTTTTCTGACGCTGAATCTTGAAGTTTTTTCATTTTCCGACGGTCGGAAAACCGAAGCGCCCCTTTTCCGATCATCGGAAAAACCTCATAACCCTTGAAAATCTCTTTGCGCGGATCAGGGATTTGCGTAAAATGACTCCGTGAACGACCTCAACACGATTTTTGAATTTGTGGACCGTGAATTTTCTCAGAGAAATTTGCGGGTTATGCTCGTGGGGGGGGCATGCGGTGAACGTTCATGGGCATAATGATTGGGAGGCGTTTACATGAATTTTTCCTTCGCCCACCCCGAACCGGAGGGATCGCTTTCTCCCGAGGCGTTTTGTGAATTCTGTGCCGAGGCGATTCGCATGCACCCGCATCTGACCCCGGAAAACTGCATGACCTATGAGGACGATGAGCGATGGATGAAGCAACCGTTTACGCTTTTTCCGGAAACGGTAAAGCACTCGATGCCGGAAGACATGAAAAGTGATTCGTAACGGCTGCTGACATCCCCATCCCTTTTATGAGACTTTTCATATGATTTCTCGTAATCCTTATCGTAATCCTCATCGACTGAATCTGAATCGATTACGATCATGAGGATCATCCCCGTAAATGCCATGCTTTTGCGGCGGGCCGGGGCAATGGGAAGGGCAGGAACCCGGGACAGGTTGAGTGAGGTACGAATCCCGCGGCTGCGGGAGCACGGGGCCTGCGGGGGTCGGAGGAAGAGAAAGGAATCGATGGATTCAAAGAAAATCAAGTATTGTGTCGTATATTAAATCTAACAAACCACAAAATATCTAGGGCTGACCCTTTTTCCGCACCGATTTGTTCGGTGTCGGGGGTTGTTCTGCCATGTGCTTTAGGAAGCCCACTTAATCTGTAGCTTCTTGTGCTGCATGGCGCACTCTCTGAGGTAGAGATTAATCAGACTTTGGTAAGGCATTCCCAGTTCCTCGGCGAGAGACTTGAAATACGCCACGGTTGACTTGTCAATCCGCATGGTCACCGGTTGTTTCAGTTCCTTAGTGTAAGGGTTTTTCTGCCCTTTCATTTTATCGAAGTCGTAGTGCTCTCTCATTTGCCTGACTCTTTCGATCATCCCATTCGAATCGTAAATCACTCATACGTACAATGTACATTCGTAACGAAAAATCGTCAACGGTTTTATATATTTATCTGCTTGTTGACCGCATACGGTTTGGATGATCTTCATCCAGATTTCATCAGGCGATACTCCGTCGCTCGCATTGCTGAGGATACAACTCGAGATTCTTTTTCCATATGTAAAACCCTCGCGTCGCATCCTCAGGGCCCAGTGTGCTGGACGTCCCGCACCAAGATTAAAATACCTGTTGTTTTAATTAAACCATTGGCCTGTGAGAATACTTAGCGACCGTTTAAAATATCAGGTTTTTAACAGAAAAAAAGATTACCAGAAGGCCGTTTGTTGATAAACCGTCCCGCTAACCGGTTCAAAAAAATATACGGCACCGGCTCCGTTCGGGGCCGTTGGCGAAGTGAAAAACAATGCATCCTGAAGTGGTGCCCAATTCAGGTCTCCAAAGGATCGTTCGATATCTTCATCAACAACCATTCGGGCTATACCTCGTCATGATGCCCATACACGAGGGGATGAACAGAAAAAGCGCAACCGACGTGCTTACCCCAAACGCTGTCATCCGTTTCCACTTGAAAAAGGGAGCGATCAGGATGCTGAGCAAACACAAG
>PXDP01000039.1 GCA_003565035.1 PVC group bacterium
AGATCTACACTCAACCCCTCCTGCCATATCATTCTCCGCGGCGGCACCCGGCCCAACTACAGCCCCGAAGACGTGGCCGCCACCGTCTCCGAACTGGAGAAACACCAGCTCGCCCCCGCCCCCGTGATGATCGATGCCTCGCACGCAAACTGCAAAAAAGACCACACCCTCATGCCGGAGGTCTACCGGGAGATCCTCCGCCAGCGGGTAAACGGCAACACCCATCTGATTGGTGCCATGCTCGAAAGCAACCTCGAAGCCGGCGCCCAGTCCTTCCCGCAGCCCAAAGATGCCCTGCGGTACGGTCAGTCGATCACCGACAAATGCATCGACTGGGCCACCACCGAGGCCCTGATCCGCGAAACCTTCGCCGCCCTGGCCTGAAGTCTCTCAGGACACCTACGATGCGCGACGCCCCACTGAATCCCGCCTTCCTGCAGGCCTGCCGCGGCGAAACCCCGGCCCACACCCCCGTCTGGCTCATGCGCCAGGCCGGGCGCTACATGGCCGAATACCGGGCCCTGCGGGCAAAACACTCCATCCTGGAGATGATTAAAGACCCCGAAAAAGCCACCACGGTCACCCTCCAGCCCGTGAACGCCTTTCCCGTGGATGCCGCCATCATTTTTGCCGATATCCTCACGCTGCTCGAGCCCATGGGGCTTAACCTCGAATTCATTTCCGGCAAAGGCCCCGTATTCCATAATCCCATCCGGGATCCGGCCGACATCCGGGCCCTCAAGGCCATCGATGCCGGCCGGGAGTTGAATTTCACCCTGGACGCCATCCGGCTTTCCCGCGAAAAACTGGCCAACCGCATCCCCCTCATCGGCTTTTCCGGAGCCCCCTACACCCTGGCCTGCTACGCGATCGAAGGCGCAGGCAGCAAAGATTTCGACAACGTCCGCGCCTGGATGTTTGCCCATCCACAGGCCTGGGCGGATCTCATGGACCGCCTGACCGACGCGGTCACCGACTACTTACTGGCCCAAATTCAGGCCGGGGCCCAGGCCGTTCAGCTCTTCGACAGTTGGGCCGGCAGTCTCTCGCTCGCCGATTACCGCCGCTTTGCCGCGCCCTGGAGCCGCCGGATTTTCGATACCCTGGCGCGTGAGGCTCCTGACGTGCCCCGCATTCACTTTTCCGCCAATGGCGGACATCTGCTCGAAGAAATTTCCACCTTTCCGATCTCCGTGCTCGGACTCGACTGGCGGGTGGATGCAGCCGCGGCGGTGTCAAAATACGGGAACCCCCTTGCGTATCAGGGCAATCTCGACCCCGCCCGCCTGCTCGCATCAGACGAGGCCGTCCGCGAAGGCGTGGCCTCCGTCAAAGCCGCCTTCAGCGGCGCTCAGGCACACATCTTCAACCTCGGACACGGCGTAGTGAAAACCACACCGCCGGAGCGCGTGAAGCTTCTGATCGATCAGGTGCACGCGCGGGACTGAGCCCCAGACCCCAGATTGAAGGGTCAGTGTCTCGAAACAGATCGCAGATTCGAATGCGTTGAGGTAGAGCCAACCGGTCTGTCGTTTAGAGGAATGTTCATATCCACGCCACCGCCCCGCTTGTCGGGGTGGAGCGCAGTGCTTGCCACGCGGTACGCGTGGGTCAGAGAAAACGTGCGCCCACCCTTCTATTTTTCTCCTCCCTCCTCCCCTGGTCCCGCGCCGCAGGGGCGGGACCAGGGGATGCTTGTATTTTGACAGGTATTTTAAAGAAAGAGACCACGAATGGCAGAGCCGTCCCGCGAATGGTGAGGAGAAGAAGTTCCAACGGATAGCTGCGCCGGACAACGGATGATGACGACGGGTAGGAGGCTTGTATTTTGACAGGTATTTTAAAGAAGAAGAGTTCCAACGGATAGCTGCGCCGGACAACGGATGATGACGACGGGTGAGGGCGGGGAATGAGGACTGAAAAAAAGGCAGATTCGAAAGCGTTGAGGTCTGGAGCCAGTCTGTTCTTCCCCGAGCCGGGATCGTCAGTGACTTCAAAAAGACCTCGCAGGGTTCCACCCGGATGCCTTCGATCTCCAAAACCTAATCCCCGCGATACAAAAACACGGCGCGGCATTCTGGATAATCCTCGCGAAACGCCTTCAGTCCTTTCAGATCGCTGCGGGCCACAGAGCGGCTGTTTTTCACCTCCACAGCAAGGAATTCCGTTTCCCCGTAGCGGAAAACAAGGGGTAGCCTTTTCCGATCATCGGAAAATCGCTTTACAGGTCGGAACCGCCGCGGAGGAGAATGCGCAGGTCCTGAATCGCGAGATGGGCCTTGGTGACGTGCGCGGCCATGGTCAGGGAGTGATTATGCACAAACCCGTATTCGCTGCCGTTGAGCACCACCGGACTGACCATCGGCGAGGATGCGGCGTAAAGTTCGCTGAGAATTCGGTTCATGAGCCCCATGCCGTTGAAGTCATTGAGAATGGACTCGTAATCGGTCCGCAGGGCCAGCATGGTGTGGTACATCACAAAAACACTGCCGCGAATTTCGTAGAATTCATCGTCCCTCATCCGCCAGGGTGTGGTGCGGTCGGGATCATATTGATTCAGGAAGCCTTCCGGCTCTTCGCCCAGTTCCCCGATCTCGCGGATGATGTCCGAGCGGTCCAAAAAGGGATTAAACTGGTAGGTTGTGGCGTTCTGCCGCATGCGGAAGCCGAAGCTGCCGAGACGGAATTGCTGACGGCGCAGCCAGCCTTCGAGCTGGTCCTGGCGGGCGACAAACACCCGGGATTCCGGCCCGCTGTTGGCGATGGCTTCCAGGTACACTTCCAGGAAACGAATGCCTTCACGATACTGGGATTCGGTGGAGGGAATGATCCAGCTGTTGTGATTGAAGTTGAAGCGGGCTTCGGCCTCGATCAACTCCTCGCGTTCCAGCGACTGGGCACGCGACCGGCTGAAGTCCTGCCGGAGAGAATGCACAAAATCGCGGAGCTGAATCACCATGCCGTATTCAAAATTGCGGATATTGTCCACGAAGATGGCCGGAGAGAACCGGTCGTTGGACAGATATCCGCCGCGCCGCGGATCCAGCAGCCATTCGGCGAGTTCAATGGTGGTGGCCACGGTGGTGTATCCGGTGGGCAGACGGCGGGTGCTGTCGGCTTCGATGTGCCCCATGTCGATTGCCCGTTCCCGGGCGCGGGCATCCACATCAAAGACCGGCGGAATCCGGCTGATGTACATGCAAAGGGTGACAAGAATCAGCGCGATCCCGGCCACAAAGCGAAAGCCGCGTTTGATCCAGACATTCTTGGTCCAGTCGTTTTTGGATTTCACCTCCACCGGCGGCGGGGGCATCCCGTCAGCGGACGCACTGCCGGTGCCGCCGGTGGTGTCGTCCGACCCGGCACTCATTTCGGAGGCACCCGTTTCGGGCTCGGTTACAGGGGTGGCGGTCTCGTCCCCGGCAGGGTTCGGATCTTTTAAAGGGGTGTCGGGATCAGGTTCCATACCCTGTTCATACCCGATGGAACCCGGATAGGCAAGCCGCTGTCTGCAAGAAAACGCGGCGGGAAAACCCCCTCTTCGATGCAATATGGTGGAGCGGAAGGGAATCGAACCCTCGACCTCTGCATTGCGAACGCAGCGCTCTCCCAACTGAGCTACCGCCCCATAGAACATCGGTACGCCTTTTGAATAATCATTCCCGGAAAGATTGCAATCCTAAATCAACCGCAACCTGCGGCATCTTCCTCTTTGCAATCCGCCCCGGATTGTGGCAAAGAGCCTGTATGTCGCTTACCGAAACCACCCTCTCCTCCGAAGTGCTCCTCCAGGGCATCATTTTCCGCGTCGACCGCCAGGAGGTGCGTCTGGGCGACGGAAGTTTGAGCAAACGGGATATTGTCCGCCACGCCGGCGGGGTCGGCGTGCTGGCCCGCACCCCCCGCGACACCTGGCTGCTGGTGCGGCAATACCGCAAAGCCCTCGACCGCGAGGTCCTGGAAATGGTGGCGGGCATGCGCGAACCCGGCGAGGCCCCCGAAGACAGTGCCCGCCGCGAACTCGAAGAGGAAACCGGCTACACGGCCGACACCCTCGTGCCGCTGGGCGAATCCTTCGCATCCCCCGGCTATACCGATGAAATTGTTACCCTCTATTACGCCGAAACCGGCGAAACCCCGGGCGCGAACCGCCTCGACCACGACGAGCGGGTCCTGGTGGAGGAACTCGGCACCGCCGAAATGCGCCGCCGCATGAACGCCGGCGAAATTTGCGACAGCAAAACCGTGGTCGCCTGGTTCCGGGCTGCACAGAAAGGATTGATCTGATATGGCTGTGGACTTTGCCGCCGAACTCAACCAGGAACAGCTCGCCGCCGTCCAGGCGCCCGACGGACCGGTGCTGATTATCGCCGCCGCCGGCACCGGGAAAACCCGCACCCTCGTCTACCGCGTGGCCTGGCTGGTCGAACAGGGCGTCCGCGGGGAAAACATCCTCCTGCTCACCTTCACCAACAAAGCCGCAAAAGAAATTATGGAGCGCGCCCGCGACCGGGTCGGCGAAACCGCCCTCCACGGCATGTGGGGCGGCACCTTCCATCACGTCGCCAACCGCATTCTCCGCTATCACGCCGAATTGATCGGCTACCGCAAGGATTTCGGCATTCTCGATTCCGACGATCAGAAATCGCTATACAAAACCGTCTACGATGAGCTCGGTCTCAAAGGCGACGACCGCTTTCCCAAACCGCCGGTGCTCATCAGCCTGTTTTCTCTGGCCGCCAACAAAGCGGTGCCGGCGGAGGACCTCATCGCCGACCGCTTTCAGAATGTGCACATGGATGTGGAGCGCATCCTCAAGGTTCACCACACCTACACCGCCCGCAAGCAGGCCCTCAATGTGATGGATTTCGACGACCTGCTGCTCAATGCGGTGCGGGTGCTGGCCGAACACGCCGGCCCCCGGGAATACTACCAGCACAAATTCCGCTATGTCATGGTGGACGAATATCAGGACACCAACCCGGTGCAGGCGGAGCTGGTGCGCCTGCTCTCCGGCGGCTCCGGCAATCTTCTGGTGGTCGGGGACGACTTTCAGAGCATCTACGGCTGGCGCGGGGCCGATTACCGCAATATTCTCCACTTTCCCGAGGAGAACCCCGGGGCCTCCATGTACAAACTGGTGACCAACTACCGCTCGGTCCCCGGCATTCTGCAGGTGGCCAACCGCTGTATCGCCGGAAATCCCGAACAGTTTCAAAAAGAAATCCGGGCGGTGCGCGAAGGCGGTCCCACGCCGGTGGCGGCCAAACTGTCCGACGGCAGTCATCAGGCCCGCTACATCATCAACGCCATCCGCACCCTGCGCCGGGCCGGATACAAGTACGGGGATATCACGATTCTCTACCGCGCCCATTTCCACGCCATGGAAATGCAGCTCGAACTCAACCGCGAACAGATTCCCCACGTGATCACCTCCGGGGTCCGTTTTTTTGAACAGGCCCACATCAAAGATGTCCTCTGCCTCTCCCGCCTGGCCCTCAATCCCCGCGATGAACTGGCCTTTATCCGCCTGCTCTGCCTCCTCCCCGGCATTGGCGCCAAAGGCGCCCAGAACCTCTGGAAAAAACTCAACCAGCGCTTTGATCCGCTCCTGTCCGAAGAGCGGAAACGGCTGGCGGATGCCATTCCCAAGCGCGGCAAAGAGCCCTGGCAGCCGATACACGACGCGCTGGAGGCGGCCGACCGCGAACTGCTCCGCGGCAATCCCGGCGAACTCATTCATCTTTATCTGAACGCCTTCTACGACGAATACGCGGTGGAAACCTACGACAATTACCCCCAGCGTCTGGAGGATATTCAGGGGCTCATGGACTATACCGCGTCCTTCCCGAGCCTGGAGGCCTTTCTCAGCGAGCTGGCCCTGCAGACCAATCTCGATGAAAGCATCCGCCGCGAGGACGAACCGCAGGATGCCGTCCGTCTGGGCACCATTCATCAGGCCAAAGGCCTTGAGTACCCCGTTGTCTTTGTGCTCTGGTGCGTGGACGGCATGTTCCCCTCCGGACGGGCACTCGATGAAGACGACAGCGGCGGCGAATCCGAAGAACGCCGTCTGTTCTACGTCGCCGCCACCCGGGCCAAGGATCATCTCACCTTCGGCATTCCCCAGGTCCGCCGTCAGCGCGACGGCGGTCTGGTGTACTACACCCCCTCCCGTTTCATCTCCGAACTCCCCGACGGAACCCTGCGCGAAGAGCGCGGGGGCTATTACTGATCCCCATGCAATCCTCCAAAGTCACCGTTCACCTCAATATCCTCGCCGAAAACATTGCCGCCCTGCGCGGCCGCCTGTCCCCCGGCTGTCAAATCATGTTTGTCGTCAAATCCGATGCCTACGGGCACGGGATCGGCCCCGTCGCCCGCCGCGCCGCCGAAGAAGGCGTGACCTGGTTCGCGGTGGCCTATCTGGAAGAGGCCCTCGAAGTGCGCGAGGCCGCGCCCGATGCCGACATCCTCGTGCTGGGTCCGGTGACCCCTGAAGAAATTCCCGGCTGCGTTCACCACCGCATCACCCCCGTCGTCGTCGGCGCGGATCATGCCCGTGAACTCAACGAAGCGGCCGCCGCCACCGGCCAACGGCTGAACGCCCACATCAAAGTCGACACCGGCATGGGCCGTCTGGGCCTGGTCGAGGGCTGCGCCGACGAAGAACTCGACCTCATCCTCACCCAGCCTCACCTGCACATCACCGGCATCTGCAGTCACCTTGCCGCCGTCGATCTCAAGCGCCCCTGGCTGCAGGAAAAACAGCACGA
>PXDP01000367.1 GCA_003565035.1 PVC group bacterium
GCATCGGGAACGCCAGTACCGGCAGTTAGTCGACAACTCTCTCAACGGCGTCTTTACGCTGGAGCTGATCTGTGATGTGGACGGTTCACCTTTGGATGTGCGGATTCTCAGCACCAATCCGGCCGGTGCCCGAATCCTGGAACATTCCTCCATCCAAGTGGAGGACAAACGGATGTCTGAAATCTTCCCAGACTTGACAGAACCCTCTGTTCTCAAACAATTCTCCCGCCTGATCCGCACCGGAGAAGGGGAAACATGCCATATCACCACCCGCAACCCGGTGAAACATTTCAACCTGACCGCCTACCCGCTGTACGGTCTCCGCTTTGCACTCGTCATCTCCGACGATACCGACCGCGAGGAGGCAGCTCTGGCACTCCGAACCAAAACAGAAGAACTGCACAGTTACTTTCAATCCAGCCTGGATATGCTTTGCATCCTTGCAAAAGACGGCCGCTTCATTGAAGTCAATCCCGAATGGGGCAGCATCATGGGACACGATCCGGAGTCCCTGGCGGGCAGGCAAATTCTGGATTTTGTTCCGAAGCCGGATCATGACGAACTACTCGGGTTTCTTTGCGCCGCGGCGGAAAGCAAGCACAGTCTGGACCTGACCCTGCAAATGAAACACGCCGAAGGATCCCTGCGCTGGATTGAACTCCGCGCACGGCCCATCGGGGATCTGCTCTACGCCGCCGCCCGGGACATCACCGACCGCAAACGCGCCGAAGAAGTGCATAATGCCCTCCAACAGCAATTGAATCAGGCCCTGAAAATGGAATCCATCGGCAGACTCGCCGGCGGCGTGGCCCATGACTTCAACAACACGCTCCAGGTCATCCTCGGTAATTCCGAAATGGCTCTCAATTTTCAAAATCCGGCACCCACCCTCAAAAGCACTCTGCTGGAAATCCGGGATGCCGCCAAGCGTTCCTCAACCCTGACCCGCCAGCTTCTCGCCTTCGCGCGCAAACAGAACATCGAACCCCTGGAAGTTCACCTCAACGAAGCACTCCAGGCGATGATGAAAATGCTCAAACGCCTCATTGGCGAACAAATCAAACTGGAATGGGACCTTGCCGACGGACTCTGGCCAGTATTCATTGATCCCGGCCAGGTCGATCAGCTCCTCGCCAACCTCTGTGTGAACGCAAGCGACGCCATTGAAGCGGACGGCGCCATCACCATTCAAACCGAAAACGTCACCCTCACTGCGGCCCAAGCGCTCTCCCTGCCCAACGCCCAACCGGGGCAATATGTAAAATTATCTGTCCGAGATACCGGCAGCGGAATTCCCCCTGAACTGCAAACAAAAATTTTTGAACCTTTCATCACCACCAAAGCGGAAGGCAAAGGGACCGGCCTCGGCCTGGCCACCGTACATGGCATCGTTCTGCAAAACAAAGGTTTCATCACCCTGGACTCAGAGCCCGGCGCCGGCAGTTGCTTCAAAATCCATCTGCCCAGACACGTCTCCTCCACCAAAGCCGCCCCTCCCCTCCAGGATACACAAGTGCTACATAAAGGAACAGCAAGCGTGCTGATCGTTGAAGACGAGCCTATGATCCTGCAAATGACTGAAATGACCCTCAATAAACTCGGGTACAAAACCCACAGTGCCGCCGCGCCTCAGGACGCGCTGGCGTATGCGGAGGATCCAGCCAACGAAATCGACCTGTTGCTCACCGATGTCGTCATGCCCGAGATGAACGGTAAAGAACTCTCCAAACAAATTACCGCCCTGCGCCCGGGGGTTAAAACACTCTACATGTCCGGGTATACGCATGAGACCATGACAAAATACGGGATATCCGCCCGCGAAGCCGCCTTTATTCAAAAGCCATTTTCCGTGGCCGACATCTCCCTGAAGCTGCGCGACATGCTTGCCGCCCCCGCGTCATGAAAAAACACACCGCTGTTCCGTCGCCGGCACTGCTTCTCGGCATCCTGGCCCTGGTGCTTTATGTTTTCACCGGCTCCCGCACAATTCAATGGCAGGACTCCGGACAGTTCACCCTCCGCATTGGGTTGGGCCATCTCGAAAACGAATGGGGACTGGCCATGGTGCACCCCCTGCACTTCTTTCTGGGACAAATCGCCATCCGCCTCCTCCCCGGAAATATCCCCTGGGCGGTCACCGGGGTCAGTGCACTTGGCGGGGCATTCACCGTCGGCCTCGTGTATGCCTGCGTGCACCTCGCCACCGGTCAAAAACGCGCCGCACTCTACGCAGCCCTCAGCCTGATGCTTGCCCATACCTTCTGGCGCTTCTCCGGCCTCCCCGAAGTCTATACCCTCAGCGCCGCCCTGCTCATGCTTCAGGTCTACGGACTCCTCAAACTTAAAACCGATCCCGACGCCTGGCGGCTCATCGGTCTCGCCAACGGTCTCTCCTGGGCCAATCACAATTTCGCCCTCCTCGAACTTGCCGTCCTCGGCCCGCTTCTGTTGATCCACCTCCGCAAAAAAAGGATATCCCCGGCCCTGGCGCTCCGCACCGGCGGGCTCTGGATCCTGGGCTCGCTTCCCTATACCGCCCTGATTCTCCGGACTATGCTACGGGAGCAAAGCGTCTTCCCCGTGATCTATTCCGCACTCTTCGGCCACGATTTCAGCGGTGCAGTCCTCGCAACCACGCCCGTCTGGATCTACACAGCCACCACGCTCGCCTTTGTCCTCCTGAGCTTTCCGGCCCTGCCCCTCCTCCTCACCGGTCTTGGCATCCGAGCCCACGCAAAGCCCCTTGTACCGGTCCTGGCCCTCTTTCTGATCCACAGCCTCTTTGTCCTCCGCTACAACGTGATCGATCAGTACACCTTCTACATACCGGCCATGGCCCTGATCGCCTTCTATGCCGGCCTCGGGTTCCAGCATATCTCCCGACCGCTATTCCAAAACGCCGCCTTCGCCCTGCTGCTGCTCCAGCCCCTCCTCTACGCCGCCGCCCCCGCTGTCATCCGCAACACCGGCCTTCTCCGCCCCTTCGAACGTCACAAACCCTTCCGCGACGACGCCAACTATCTCTTTCACCCCTGGAGTCTCCACGAAACCTCCGCCGCCCGCCTCGCGGCCGAGGCCATCGAAGCGGCCGCCCCCGACGGAACCCTCATTGTCGAAGACAGCATGGCCCTCTACGCCATCGAATGGAAACGGCACACCCTGAACCATCCCGAAATCACCCTGCTCCGCCCGGCGGATTTCGAAGGGTTTCACCGGGCCGCTCTCAGCGGCCGCCCCGTCATCTGGGTCCCCGCCTCCACCCTCCAGAAGCCCCCGCAGGGATGGATCCCCGGGGAAGCCGTCTGGCGGCTGGAGGTAAAGCCGTAACCGTTATTTTTCAAGAGAACTCGATTAAAGTTGATCGGCGGAATCACTTGTGCCACAATCAGGTATGATTCACGAGAGCGCAACCATCTATCCCTGGGCCAAGGTAACCGGTGACACAAGCCGCTTCACCCTGGGGGCCCACAGTCAAATTGACGACTTTGTGTTTCTGTTCATTGGACAGAAGTGTCACATCGGCCGCAACGTGCATATTGCCAGTTTCTGCAGCATCATCGGTGGCGGTGAGCTGATAATGGAGGACTTTTCGGGACTCAGTGCCGGATGCAGAATCATTACCGGCAGTGATGACTTTACCGGCCCCTGGATGACAAACCCCACCGTGGACCCTGAATTCACCCATGTCCGGCGGGGTCGGGTTCATATCGGCCGCCACGCGGTCCTCGGCACGAATGTGGTCGTCTTCCCAGACGTTGTCATCGGCGAAGGGGCCGCCGTCGGCGCGGGGGCGGTGATTCGGAAAGATCTGGAACCCTGGGGAATCTATGCGGGCCAAAATCCCAAACGGGTGGGCCATCGCGACAAAGAGGCCATTCTGTCCAAAGAGTCCGCCTACCTAAACGAATAACCCGTCAGACCCTGACACATGGGAGCGGCGGTGACTTCAACACCCTGCTTATTTTCTTCCATCCCCTTCATGGAATCGGTATAGCCCCGGCATGAACTTGGAAGACCTCAAAACCCTGACTGCCTCCGCCACCGCCGAAATTCAATCTGCGGACTCTGCGGATACCCTGGAAGCCCTCCGCGTCGCCTACCTGGGCCGCAAAGGCAAACTCCCCGAAATCATGGCCTCCCTCAAGGAAGTCGCCCCCGAAGACCGCCCCGCCTTTGGCCAGGGAGCCAACCGCTTCAAGGTCGCGGTCTCCGAAGCGCTCGAAACCCGGAAGGCTGCCCTCGGCACCACCGCCGCACCGGCCGGCGCCCTCGATGTGACCCGCCCCGGCGACGCACCGCCTCTCGGCGGAAACCATCCCATCCGCCAGATCATCGCCCGCGTCACCGAGGTCTTCGACCGCATTGGCTTCACCGTCGCCACCGGTCCGGACATCGACACCGTGTTCAATAACTTCGATGCCCTCAATACCCCCGCTGATCACCCCTCCCGCGATCCGCAGGACACCTTCTATCTGGAGGACGGCACCCTCATGCGCTGCCACACCAGCCCCGTGCAGGTCCGGTATATGCTCAATAACCCCCCGCCTGTGCGCATCATCGCCCCCGGCCGCGCCTACCGCCGCGATACCCCCGACGCCACCCACAGCGCCAACTTCCACCAGGTCGAAGGCCTCTATGTCGCCGAAAACGTCTCCATGGCCGACCTCAAAGGCGACCTCACCTACTTCGCCCGCGAAATCCTCGGCCCCGGCGTCAAAACCCGCTTCCGCCCCCACTTTTTCCCCTTCACCGAACCCAGCGTCGAAGTCGATTTCACCTGCCACGTCTGCAAAGGCAAAGGCTGCCGCGTCTGCAAAAACTCCGGCTGGATCGAAATCGCCGGGGCCGGTATGGTCGATCCCCACGTCTTCAACGCCGTCGGCTACGACCCCGAAGCCGTCACCGGCTACGCCTTCGGCATGGGCCTCGAACGCATCGCCATGATCCTCCTCGAAATCGACGATATCCGCCGCCTCTACGACAACGATGTCCGCTTTCTGCGGCAGTTTGCGTAATCGTACGTATTAAATTGACAAAACGTACGCCATCAGTGTACTCTTCCGGTATGAAAGTAACCCCATCTGCATTCAGGAATGATTTATATAATCTTCTCGACCAAGTCATAGAGGGGACCGAGCCTCTTCTGATCGAGCGGAATGGACATGTTCTCAAAGTTGTTTGTGAACCACAACCTGGAAAACTCAGTCGACTTGTCCCCCACAACTGCATCAACGGTAACCCTGATGACTTAGTGAATATCGACTGGGCCGGGGAATGGAATCATGATTTACCTTGATACACATGTCCTTGTCTGGCTTTACGCCAATAACCTGAATGCCTTCACGGAGTCGGGTTTGAAACACATTGAGGATCATTCACTCCGTTTTGCCCCCATCATCAGGCTTGAACTGCATTATCTCTACGAAATTCAAAAGATCACCGTTGAGCCTGCGGAAATCATTGACGGCCTCCGCCGCTCAATCGGCCTTATAGAATGTAATCATCTTTTCAGCGATGTTGTGGCGGAAAGCATTCATTTGCGATGGACACGCGACCCCTTCGACCGCCTGATTGTGGCTCAATCCAAAATTGCTTCTGCAAAACTTTTAACCAAAGACCGTAACATTCTTTACCACGCTGAGAACGCGTTCTGGTAAACAACGATCCCATCTTCAACAGAAAAAAATATTATGCTCGTCCCCTTAAGCTGGCTCAAAGAATACATTGATCTCCACGAAGACACCCAGGCCCTCTGTGACCTGCTCACGTTCTCCGGCCTCGAAGTCGAAGCGGTGGAAACCCACGGCTCCGACTACGCCAATATCGTTGCCGCCGAGATCACCGCCGTCGATTCTCATCCCAATGCCGACAAACTGACCCTCTGCACCATCGAATTCGGCGGAGAGGCTCCCCTCACCGTCGTCTGCGGTGCCCCCAATGTCCGCGTCGGCATGAAAACCATTTACGCCCCCGTCGGGGTCACCCTGCCAAACGGGCTCACCCTCAAAAAAGCGAAAATACGCGGAGTCGAAAGTCTGGGCATGCTCTGCGCCGAGGACGAACTCGGGCTTTCCGATGCCCACGACGGCATCATGGATCTGCCCCCCGCCACCGTCCCCGGCACCCCGGCGGTTGAGATCCTCGGCGGACCCGAAACCGTCTTCGACCTCGAAGTCACCCCCAACCGCCCCGACTGCCTCAGCATCATCGGCGTGGCCCGCGAACTCGCCGCCCTCACCGGCCGCGCCCTCCGCCTTCCGGAACTGCCCCTGCGCGAAGGCCTGGACCACATCCGCGATCATTTCAGCGTCGACATTCAGGATCCCGTCGGCTGTCCCCGCTATACGGCCCGCTGTCTGACCGGTGCCCAGGTGGCTCCCAGCCCCGACTGGATGCAGAAACGTCTCCGCCTCTGCGGCATCCGCCCCATCAACAACCTCGTCGATATCACCAACTATGTGATGCTCGAAACCGGACAGCCCCTCCATGCCTTCGATCAGGAGCTGCTTCACGGCGACAGCATTATCGTCCGCAGCGCCGCCGAAGGCGAACAGATGGCTACTCTCGACGACAAAACCCGCGCCCTTACCGCCGCCGATCTGGTCATCGCCGATGCCGACCGCCCCCTCGCCATCGCCGGAGTCATGGGCGGCGCCGACAGCGAAATCCGCGACACCACCACCCGGGTGCTGCTCGAAAGCGCCGCCTTCAGCGCCCCCCGCGTGCGGGCCACCGCCAAACGGCTCGGGCTCCACACCGAATCCTCCTA
>PXDP01000069.1 GCA_003565035.1 PVC group bacterium
ACAAAGGCGGCAGTGGTGGAAATGTTGAAGGTATGCAGGCCGTCGCCGCCGGTGCCGCAGGTGTCCACCGCGTCCAGGTGACCGCACACCACCGGCGTGCTGGCTTCGCGCATCGCCTGGGCCGCGCCGGCGACAATGTCCGGGGTTTCGCCCCGCAGCCGCAGGGCCACCAGCAGACCCGCAATTTGCGCGTCAGTGGCCTCGCCCCGCATAATCGTGCCAATCGCCTGATACGCTTCCTCGCGACTGCACCCCTGTCCGTCTATAAGTTTTGCCAAGAGTTCTTTCATAAGCGCATTGATAAATCCCCATGCCGGAATCGCAAGACTTTTATCCCATGACATTCCTATTGACTCAATATCGATCATCGAATATGTTTCACGTCATGAAACAATTTATACAACGATGGTTTTCCAAACCTCTCGATCAGGCGTTACGGGTGATGCCGGTCACCATCCTCACCGGGGCAAGGCAAACCGGGAAAACCACCCTGGCGAAGCACGTGAAACCCGAACGATCCTTCCTCACGTTGGATGATCTTGGTATTCTGGACCAGGCCAAAACGCATCCGGACAGCCTTCTGGCAAATCGCCCGCTTGTTTTAGATGAAGTTCAGCGCGCGCCGGACCTCCTTCTGGCGGTGAAACAGGCTGTGGATCATCACCGTCAGGCCGGGGATTTTCTGCTGACGGGCTCTGCGAATCTTTTATTGGCTCAGCAGGCGTCCGACACGTTGGCGGGCCGGGCGGTGTATCTCGAACTTCCGCCATTTTGCCCGGCGGAATGGCTCCAGAAGGAGCATGCACTCCGTCCGTTGGATGCTCTGTTCCAGGAAGAGTTCCGGCTGGAGGACTGGCCGGATCAGACAGGCAACTGGACAGACTGGCTCCTCAAAGGCGGCTATGCACCCGCGCTGAATATCCCGGCCCCGGAAGACCGGGCCCTTTGGTTCTCCTCCTATGTGCAGACCTACCTGGAAAGAGATCTCCGTCAGCTCAGTGATGTCGCGAGCCTCCCGGATTTTCAGCGGCTCATGACGCTCGCGGCCCATCGGACCGCCCGGCTCCTGAATCAGGCGGAAATCGCCCGCGATGCGGGCTTGAAACACCCGACCGCCCACCGCTATCTGAATCTGCTGGAAACCGGATGTCTGATCACAAAACTCCGCCCCTACGCCACCAATCCGTCTGTGGGTCTGGTCAAATCACCCAAACTGCTCTGGACCGACTGCGGGCTGGCGGCATCGCTGGCCGGTCTGCACGCTGAGCGTGACATTCAACAGCGTCCCGACAGCGGATTTTGGCTGGAGCAGACCCTGTATCAGACGCTGCAAAGCTGGCGGGCACTGCGTCCGCTGCAAAGGCGCATCCACTTCTGGAGGAACCGGAGCGGCCGGGAAGTGGATTTTCTTTTGGAGGAGCACGGGAAGCTGGTGGCCCTTGAAGTAAAATCCGGCAGTGTGGTGCGACCGGAGGACACTGTGGGCATAGAGACCTTTCGGCGCTCGCTACCCCGGCCGGAGGCGTTGGTTCGCGGAGTCGTTCTCCACAGCGGCCCGGCCAGAAGCCTTGGGCAAAACCTTCATGCGCTCCCTTGGGGCTGGATGGTGCCGGACGCGTGAGGAGGGCTCAGGCTTCAACCGAAACGAGAAAATGATCCCAGTCGGGAATGCCGTGAATGTTGCGCAGGAAGAAGGTGGACGGGAGCACCCGGGGGGCATCCGGTTCTTTGAGCAGATCCAGACCGGCTTCCGCCGGGGTGCGGTTGGCTTTGCGGTTGTTCACCCGCTTGCAGCTCAGCACGCAGTTGTGCCAACTGGTCTTGCCGCCGCGGGACACCGGCACGACATGGTCGATGTTGCCTTCGTCCGGCCGCAGCAAACGGCCGGTGTACTGACAGCGTCCGCCGTCGCGTTCACGAATCGCCCGGTAGGAAAACTTCGGCCGCCGGAGCGGGACCTTGCTGTAGTGCGTGGTGAGAATCACCGTGGGCACCCGCAGCGCGCCCCTGACCACCCCCACATGCATGTCGCAGTCACGCACCGGCAGAGCCAGCCATTCCTCCCAGGTGCGCGGCACCATCTGCACATCCTCCAGAATATCCAGCCCCTGGGCATTGCCGGCCGCCATTTGACAAAAGGCGTGCGCCGGCGTGGTGGTGTTCACCGCCTGCCAGTTTCGGTTCAGAACCAGGACGACATTTTTTTCCAGTACAGAATCCATGATTTCACCTGACTTCAGCATGAAGTCCGCACAATCTGCATGACTCTTGCGCGAAGGTCAACCCGGGAAATGTGAGATTTCGGTAAAAAATTCTCTCAGGACAAAAACCGCTCCGCCTGTTCCGGGCTCGGCAGCGGGCAGGATTCGGTTTTGCCGAACCATCGGTAGCGCCGCCGGGCGATTGCGCGATAGCCCAGCCGCCGGATCGGCGCGGGGAAAATACGCAGACCTCTCAGCCAGCGGTAAGGCCGCTTCAAATAAACACAGAGCGCCAATGCCGCGTCCGGCCCCTGCAGCGTGCGGTCAGCCTCAATCAGCACCATCGCATCCACACCGGAATCCACCTCCCGTTCGCGCAGCCATTTCTGACCGGTCTCCGACCCCAGCGCCGCAAAGCGCAGCACCGGTTCGCGTTCATGGCGCAGAAGAAAGCGGACCGAGCGCTGGCACAGGCCGCAGTGTCCGTCATACAGCACCAGCGGCAGTATTTCGCTCATGGCGCTCCGTCCGCCGGCGCAGTGCGGGCCGGCGGTTCGTATCCCGGCGGGGCGATGATCGTATGCCCCGGACCCAGCGTGCGCTCCAGGATTTCTGCGGTAACCCACAGCACCCCGAGGAGAATAAAAAACGGAATCATTTGTTTGGCGATCTCTTTGAACATTGTGCGATCATCCTACACACACTCCGCTCATTTCGTTAGGTAAAAAAACGAGTTTTTTCGTGAACCGGGCGGGAAGAAGACAAAATCGTTACACCAGCCCATCAACCGGAAGGGCCGCCCTTTGCCCTTTGGCGGTACGCCCAGACGCAGAGTAACAGCAGCAGGGCAAACACACTCTCCTCCCCAACGGTCACCCAGTGTCCCGCATACCAAATCCCCTCGGACCAGCGCAGTCCGCCGAATACCTCAACCGGGGCTGGAATCCGCTCCGCATAAAGCGGCCAGAACAGACGCACCCCGCGGCCGTAGGTCAACAGATCCATCAGCAGGTGCAACGAATACGACACGAACGTCACCGCAAAAATATCACCCGCGAACCTCCGGTGCCGGAGGCGTCCGAAAAGCAGGCCGGCCAACAGTGCCACCATCAGCCCGGCAAACAGACTGTGCATTTCCTGATTATGAAATCCATATAAATCCCCCGTCAACACCCCCGGAATCACGTCGAGATCCGGAAGCATTGAGGCACCCAGGAACGCGACAAAACCCGTCACACGCCCAAGGCGGGTGACGGGTTTTGAAAGGCCCGCCCTGCGGGAGTCCCAAAGACTCCACAGGGCGGTACCCATGGCGAGATGTGCAATCGGTGAAGGCATGCAGGTGACCTAACACGCCCTGCGCCGATTGCAACGTCCGGCTCAGTCTTCTGTGGGCAGCAGGGTGGCGTGCGGAATCAGATTCTGATAATCCTCCACACTGCCGCCGTTCATGCAGCACTCGATGATCTGACGTCCCAGCGGCATCAGGTCGTCGCACAGGAACTGCGACAGCTCTTTCTTGAAGAAGTCGTGCAGGATTTCCGCGCCTTTGTCATAGGCTTCCGTGCCCACTTCGGGCTGTTTGGCCACGTCAAAGAACCAGGAGCCGACCGGACGGCCTTCGACAAGAATCGAACTCGGCGACCAGCCCAGCAGGGCGCTGCGGCAGGGTTTCACCTGGTTGGCGGTGAAGTTGGCGCCGCCGCGGCGGGCCATGTATTCACGGGTCACCCACTGCGGCATGAAGCTGACTTCCCAGGCACCAATATGCTGGTTGGGGCAGAGGATATACTTCACTTTGGGCGTGTCCAGGATCTGTTTCAGAATCAGGTTGGCCTGATCCACCATACGGCCGGTCGCGAAAGGCCAGTAGGAGCCGACACCTTCGCTGGACATGCCTTCGGAGGAGACGATACTGGGGTTGGCGTGACCGCGCGGAGCCACCAGACGCCACAGCCAGGCCAGAGCCGGCGGGAGCAGGTGGAACATGCCGATGATCCCGTAGGTGGGGTTTTCGGCGGTACAGGGCGGGCAGCGCACGCCGAAGGAACGGATGTCGATATCCACGGTGCCGCGGTGCACGTTGGGAACCGCAGTAGCGGGGACAATCACCCGGGGATTCGGGCAGGGTTTGCCCGGCTCATCCATGATATGATCCCAAATCAGAGCGGTGCCGCCGGGTTTCGCATCAATGTTCAGGAACAGCAGCGGCAGCGGCGGATCAATGGTGAGGCTTTCAAGATGCGGATCCACCCCGTAATGCTCGATATGGTTCACCCGGACAAACCAGGCGTCTTCCGCATCCATCAGGGTCAGCTTGCCGTTGCCTTTGTTCAGCGAGGGATGGCAGAGGGCCATGTCATCGGTTACCGGACGGATCTGACAGCACTGCGGAATCGTCAGGCTGCGGGTTTCCCCGTTAACGATGTTTTTGCCGAGGAGCAGGGTTCCGTCCTGCTGACGGTGGGGCAGCTCCAGCATTTCGCTCTTGCCGCCGCCACTGGCGCCTTCGTGGGAGATGCCGACGCGGTTTTCGTAGGGCGTTACAATCTGACCGGCGGAGCAGTGCATGGTGATCCAGTCTTCTTTTTCACCGAGGGTCAGCAGCACGCCGTAGATTCCCTTCTTGGCACTGGGGCCGGGATACAGGTTGTAGCTGAACAGTTCGTGCATACCGGTCAGGCGGTTGTGCACCACCACCTGCTTGCCATCACAATGCGTGTGGCGGAAGGGAGGGGCAACATAGATGATCGCTTTGGGCTCATAATCGTCGGGCAATTCGCTGGGCGGAATCATGCCCTGCAGCATGGCCAGACCCAGGGCGAAGAATCCGGCGTTGGCGGGGGCGATCACCAGCGCGTCCGTGCCTTTGCCCGGCATTCCGGCGGTGAACGCGAAGCCGGCCAGATCCTGGGTTTTCATCCAGTCAAAGGTGGCCTCACGCAATTCCGAGAAATCCTGGCCATAGCGCTCTTTGAAGGTCGGCTTGTCGGTGGGCAGCTTGTCGCCAATCACCATACAGTCCGGATCGCGGCGGCGCATGTAGGGCTCAAAGTAGTTCGCGGCAATCCCGTTTTTCACTTTGCACACCCGGGCTTCATCAACCAGGCCTTTGCCGGGCACGTCATAGGACACCACGTGCCAGCCGTCCGGCCCGGCATCGCGAACCGCAAGCTCGATCAGTTGCTCGGTGCTTTCCGCCATCGTGAACGAAGGGGCGGAGGCGAGCAGGTCCGCGGTTTCCGGCGGGAGCTTGAACTGCTCGTAGATGGGGAGGTCGGTATTTGCTTTTTGTATCATGGAATTCTCCAGAGGTTTGAGGTTAACAGGGTTTTCGTCGTAAAACGCATTTCTTATATCAAATATCCGCTTTATCGCCTAGCGCGTGTTTTGACTTATATAGTTATTTTTTGATGTCAAATAACACTCACACTTTTCTAACACGCAAATTATCCGGAAAATGGACATCAGGGGATTCGGCAATATAAAAGAATCATGTCAAACACCCCTCCCCGTCAAGCCCTGGTTCTGGTTGGCCACGGAAGCGCCCGGAATCCCGGCACCCGCAAACCAATCTGCGCAAATGTTCAGAGACTCAAGGCTCTCAATCTGTTCAATGAAATTCGCTGTGGACTCTGGAAAGAGGAGCCGCATGTCTCCATCACCCTCGACAAAATCATCAGCGAGGAGGTATTTGTGGTGCCGTTTTTCATTGCCGACGGTTACTACACCCAAACCGTGATTCCGGAACAGATGCAGCTCAGCGGGGCCCTGACCCGGAAAGGTGGTCAGACCATCCACTACACCCGCTCCGTGGGCGGTCATCCCCGCTTTGCGGACCTGTTGCTCAAACACGCCCGGGACGCGGGGTGGAGGCCCGGGGATGCCCTCGTGGTGTTGGGTCACGGGACCGAACGCAATCCCGCCTCCGGCACAAATGTGTACCTCCAGACCGAACGTATCCGCCGTCAGCACCCCGCCGAGGACATCCGCACGATGTTCATCGACCAGGCACCCTTTGTTCAGGAGATTTGGGAGGTCTGTTCCGCGCGCCGCATCGTCATCGTGCCCCTCTTCATCGCCGACGGCTGGCACGTCACCGAAACCATTCCCGAGGATCTCGGTCTCACGGACGGGCGCGCCGAAAAAGACGGCCGCGAACTCATCCTCACCTCAGCCGTCGGCACCGACCCCGGTCTGACGGATGTCATCCTCGAGATGGTGCGGGAAATTCAAACACGTTAACAGCAGCAAAGAGAGTAACCGGTTGTGCATTGGGGACCGCCGATCGCTGATCGGCCATCGGGGTCGGCCGTAGCCGGCCGCTATGCCAATCGGCGATTGGCGGTCCTTTACCTGGGAGCCAGTTGCGCATTGGGGACCGCCGATCGCTGATCGGCAATTGGGGCCGGCCGTAGCCGGCCGCTATGCCAATCGGCGATTGGCGGTCCTTTACCTGGGAGCCGGTTGTGCATTGGGGACCGCCGATCGCTGATCGGCAATTGGGGCCGGCCGTAGCCGGCCGCTATGCCAATCGGCGATTGGCGGTCCTTTACCTGGG
>PXDP01000008.1 GCA_003565035.1 PVC group bacterium
AGACCCCATGACGCTCACCCCCTCACCCTCATCGCCTTTTATTGTCCGCCTGCTCCTTTACGCTTTGGGCGTGGCCCTTGGCTGGAGTTTATCCGCCGCACTTCTGGGGTCCGCCGCACCTGAAAGCGCAGAGAATTCCCATGTCCTTCCGAATCAGCTCCCGGAAATGCCGGAGGATGAAATCCATGCCGCCCCGCCGATTGAGGTCGAAACGGATCGGGACGAACAATCCGCAGCGGAGAGCGGCGGGGGGAGCGACGCTTCCGGCAAGTTCAGCGCCCCCACGGATCCGGAAGCGGAGTCCCGTGAGGATTCCGTTTCCAGTCAGGGGGAGAGGGAAACGGTGCTGGACCCCGAGCAGGGCATGCAGCGGCTGTATCGGGCCCTGCGTCTGCTGCGGGGAACGGAGGCACCGCAATGAAGACGCTCCGTTGGGTGTTGTTGGCGGGAGTCCTGCTGTGGCTGCTCACTCGCGTGCGCCCGACAAGGGACACCGCCTCTCCACCGGGGCCACCCACGGATGCGCCCCGCATGACCGTGGGGATTCGCCCGCAGGTTCCAGAGCCTCCGGAGGTGGTGCCCCCGGAATCTCCGCCGCAATCCCCGCCGCAACCCGAGGCGGCACCCGCTGCGGTCGAACCCGCCCCCCATGCGGCGTCCGATGCGGCACTTCCCGGGGGACATCCGGGGGACGTGCCCGTGTTCGCCGATTATCAGCGGTATTTGGGATTCGAGGGGTATGTGCGGGCGATGATGGCGCAGGGCGGTGTTTTTTTGCTGTACGACGCCCAGGGCCGACGGCTGCTCCGCGAGGTGAATCCCCTCACCGGCGGTCTCCGCGAGGTGGAGCCCGATTTGCATCGGGGCATGGGCCCCCGGGTAAGGGAGATCCCCCCGGAACACACCTGGGCCCGCATCCTGCGGGAGTCCCGCGCACGTTTCGACACCTCGGATGTCCGCCTGATTCTGCTCATGCCCGCCGCCTTTGACAACGCCATCAGCGAGGCGTTGCGCCGCGAAGCCGCCGCGCACGGCCTCGCACCGGAGTCCCTGCTCGGGGCCGAGGGCGTGTACCGCCAACACCAGGGCCGGGTGGTGCTTCAGATTCACCGGCTGCGCGGACCGGAAGGGGCGATCCCAACCGATCTGCAGTTTGGTCTGTGATTACCGGATTCTGGCACCCGCTTTGCATCGTAACACCCAATGTGTCTCCACCATCCTTCTGTTGTGGAGGCTGTCATCCAAGAAACCCCAGGAGAAAAACCATGGAACTGCTCATCCTCTTAGGAATTGCCGCCTTGATCAAAGGCGCGACCTCCGGTTCATCCGGAAGTCAAAGCACCCGTCTGCCCGAAGGCTATCTTTTTTCACATGAGAAGGTCGGCGACCAGTGGCGGCCTTACATCATGAGTCAACCGGACTACAATGGCCGTGACGAGGGGCTGGTCACGACCCACCGTCTGCCCGATGAGGACGACCGGCTTTACGTCTGCTGGGACCGTCCCCTGAAGAGCCGCGAGGACAGTGAGACCGTGGCCGCGCGTTGGGCAACCCTCACCGATCAGTACATTCGCACTGGCCAAACCTTCGGAGATTGAAAATGGACACCCTGCTCTCCGCCCTGGCCAGTCTCTGGATGCACCTCAGTCCGGTGGTTCCGCGGTACGTGCTGACCTCGGAACACCTGGCCCGGGCGGGAATGCTGGGCCTGTTTGTTTTTTTTGCCGGACTGATCCACGCCCTCAGCGGCGGCGCGGCGCGTGGTCATCGGGGACGGGCCCTGTTGCTCGCCGGCGGAGCCCTGCTGGGGGCCCTGATCTTGGGTCGGGGCGCGGGGCCGGATTTTTCGGCCGCGCAACCCGGTGTTTTGTGGGCCGGACACGGATTTCGTTTTCTCGGCGGACTGGCGGCCGCCAACGGATTGCTGCTGCTGTTCGGCACCGGGGTGGCCCACGCCGAAGCCGGGCGCGGAGATCTGAGTGCCCCGCCCGTGCTTTGGGCCTGTCTGGCCTACGGCCTTTTGTTTTTGGATTTCTCCGTCCTTCCGCAAGGACAGGAGGCGAATCTTTTCCGCTTCTTGGGGATGGGGGTGCCCTTGTTTGCGGCCTGGATTGCGTTTGCCGGGGTTCACGGGCACCTGCGCCGCGTGTTCGGCCCGCGCGGGGGCGGCGGGCGTGGGGTCACCCTCATGTCCGCGGGTTTTTTTACGTTGCTGTTGTTATCCTTTCTCGTCGAGCCCCGTGGCGGCTCCCCGCATGGCGGCGGGATGTTCTGGCTCGGGCTGGGTTTGGGCATGGCCCATGCGTTGTTGAGCGCCCCCACCGTGGCCGCGCAGACGAGGGAGCGGGCGTGGAACCCGTACACCTCCTGAACATTGGCCCCCGACTTGCACAAACCCACCGTACCCCCAACCCGGAGACCCCCATGAAAACCCAAGTGAAACTCCCCGATATCCTCTTTTGGATGCAGGAATCCCCCGTGCGGGCAGCAAGGCCGACAAAAACGTCCCGCCTTCCCGAATCCCGATGCAGGGACATGCCGCGAACGCAACAAGCCCTGCCCGGACCGCGCCAGGTGCCGCCCGGAGCCTGTCCGATGTGGCCGCCCGAGACCCTGATGATTCTTTGATGCCGGGAGGCCCGTCATGGACGCGTACTATCAATATATCACCAACAGTGGCATGCACCGCTTCGGATTCCTGCTCCGCGAGGGAGCGGAGGGATATCAGGTGCAGGTGATGGACGGACCGTCTTTTCCGGAGGAACGGGTTGCGCCCGACCAGGTGCCTCCGGGCTGCAAACGGGAAGGGGGGGGCTTCTGGCTCCGTTGGTGCGACATGGCCGAACTGACCGAGCCTGAAAGCACGTTACAGCTTGCGGGCTTTTGGGCGGAGCAAATTGAAGAGTTTATCGCCACCGGGGTCTGGAAAGTGTTCTACAGCACCAATGATGGCGTGGACGAATTTTGTTTTTCGATCAAAAAAATTGGCCGGCGGTTCCGCGTGTATATCGACCAGGGAATGGACTACGGCAACCGTGGCTCAGGCAGCCATGCCACCCATCGCCTCACGGATGGCCATGGGAAATACGTATGCTGGAACAAGGAGATTCCCGACTGGGAGAACGCCGAGGATGTGGCCTCTCTGTGGGCGGAAAGCACCCAGAACTATATCCGGACCGGCAAACGCTTCTGATGCGCGGAGGGTTTGCTTATGCACGCAAGATCCCGTCCTGATCCGCAAACGCCCCACAATCCATGGGGGACGCGCCGCACCCCGCGGCGAAATCTGGGTGAGGTGACTCCGAGTACCCGGAGTCGCTTTCATTTTGAACAGCCTCCCGCAAGAACCCGGACTGAAACGCAAAGTTCCATGAGCACCGGCGGGGGCTGGGGGGCAAAGCTCGTGGTCATCCTCTTTTGTCTGCTCGGATATCTGGCCAGTGTGCAAACCCTGTGGCGTCCCGAACCGAACCCCGGCATCTGGCTGGTGGGGATACTGGTGTTGTGGGGCTGGGCCGGGTTTCTGTGGTTTTTGCTCCGGAGGCTGAGCACGGGGGGATGAACGTTTTGACAAACTGATTTCTAAACCGGCTCCGTCCGCAACCAAATCAACCACCTTCACCAAACCCAAATCCCGGTTCATTGACCAAAAACTTGGCACTCGCTTTGCATCATGAGGCTTGTTCGTACACGTTGTGTGGACACCGGCACTTCAAGTTGCCGGGGACGAAAAACATGCACAGGAGTCAAACAATGAACAAGATCAACGCACTGCCGGAAGGCAGCTTTAACGGTGGCCGTCCGCTTCCCGGCGGCACTTTTCACGGTGGAAAGCCCCTTCCGGGGGGAACCTTCCACGGAGGTCGTCCGCTTCCCGGCGGCACCTTCCACTGAGCAGAAGAAATACAACACTGGGAACACGGCCAGGGGTTCGGGTGGGTGGCCGTGTTTCCTTCTTTCTACCTGAACCCCTTTCGGCTTCAGGATGAAGCCGGTGAACGCTGGCTGATGGTATTGCCTTGACATCGCCCCGCATATTAGATGAAAGATGCGTTGGAACCTTCATCTCTCCATTCCGTAACCACCTGACGCTCACAAAGCGTAAAAATGGATTTTTCATCAATTATGGATGCAGGCTTTTTATTTGAGTTGAGTTCGGGTATTCCAGATCCCGGAGATATCCAACTGGCGGCGAGGCTGCCGGGTGGAGTGCGGTCTGCAGCGTTCCACGCGGCGGAGCAGTTTCTCCGTGCTTTCACAGGGTTTGCCTCCCAGAATGTGCGTGCGGGGATATACCTACTCTATGACCCTCGTAAACGGCGTGAGAAGCGCACCCGGGTCTATTTGGTGGTGAAGGGAACTGATGACCTAACAGAAGAGGACCGGAATGCCTTGCTGACTCTGGTTGCCTCCGGGCCGCTTACATCGGTTTATCCCGGTTTTACAAAGCACGCAAACTCTGAATCTTTCTTTGATTGGCTGGAGGAGGGGGAGGCGTTTACGAGCTGTTTTGGCGTGCGTCGACGGGTGGAACTTCAGGAAATCCCACAACAGGTCCGGGAAAACAATCACCGTTTAAAGGGGTTGGCTGCTTATACGGCAGTGCATCCATTTCAATGCAGGGATGAACAGGACTGGATGGGCCTGGACCGTCTACTGGATAAACTGGAACACCGGGCCCTGATTGAAATCCTGGTGGCGCCGGCAAATCGGTTAGAACCACAATGTGCCCAGGCCGCCTACCACTACCGGCTCTGCCAAATCAATGCCATGGAAAGCCCGATGGACCGGCATTTGTCCGAGGACGCCCGTCGGCTTGTGATGGAGAAACTGCAGCAGGATCATGCTGCGGATTATTTTCTCAAGTTACACGATGAAATGCAGGAGAGCATGCGGTCTCCGCAAGTGTTCTTTGATCTTCGATGTTGGAGCGCATCTGAGCCTGAAGCCCGAGTGTTGTCAGCACTGGTGGCAGAAGAGGCGTTTCAAAAAGGAAATTACCAAGTGGTGCATTTGTCCGCCAGTGAAAGGGATCTTGAAAAATTCAAGAAAGGGCTGCGAAAGATGGGTATTTCCCCACCAGCCCTGATTCCGGTGTTTTCTGACCCTGTTGGAGAGGAGATTGACCTTCAGAAACAATTGTCTTTTTTGCCGTTTCTCTGTCCTCCTGAGCAGTTGATCAGCATCTTTCGATTTCCGGTGGGGCAGTTGGCAACGTCTCCCCGAACGATGTCTTTGCACACAGATCCCGTTCCGTTGGACCTTAACACTTGGGACGAAAGCGGATTTCCTACCCAGAGCAGTTCTTTTCTGGTGGGAGAGGATTTAGAAATTGGTGTCCCTCAACTTACACAGTCGCGTATTCAGGAATCTCCCCGTTTGGAGGCCTTTTTTCGGGATCCGGATCCTTCCTTGCCTGAGATCCGACTTGAGCGTAAACTCCTTCAGAAGCATTTGTTTGTCTGTGGCGTGCCGGGTAGCGGAAAAACCACCGCTATGTTCAACATTTTGTTGCAACTGTATTATCAAAAGACTCCTTTTCTCATTCTGGAGCCAGCCAAGACAGAATACCGAATGTTTAAGCGCTTTACTTCTCATCCGGACGAACAAGTGTCTCAATTGGCGCAGGATTTACGTGTCTACACTCTGGGAGATGAGTCCATTAGCCCCTTCCGTTACAATCCGCTGATTCGTGGCGAAGGAGTGTCCCACGAGGAGCATCTGGGTGCACTCATGGCCTGTTTGAAAGCCTCGATGCCGATTGACGGACCGTTGGAAGGTATTTTGCAGGAGGCGCTGTCCTTAGTGCTTGAGAATCCGCCTGTCGGACGAATGCCCCGGCTGAGTGACCTGGTGGACGCGAGTCTGCAGATTCTTGAGCAGAAAGGGTACGATGGAGAGATCACCGGGAATCTCCGGGCGGCTTTGGAGGTCCGCCTTGGCTTGTTGACAAAGGGGAGCTTGGGAAAGGTATTTGAATGCGATGCGAATGTTCCGTCCAGAGAGGAGCTGTTCTCCAGCTGTGTGGTGGTGGAAATGGATGCGCTCAGCTCTGAGAGTTCCTGCCTGCTGACGCTTTTGCTCTTGACCGGGCTCCGGCAGCACTTGCGTTGGGTGTCTCATTCCGGATCTCCGTTACGGCATGTGGTCTTCTTGGAAGAGGCGCACAATATTGTAGGCCGAGGGGAAGGCAAAAGCGATGGACCGGATCCCAAAAGGCACGCCGCACAGTATATTGCCCGAATGCTCGCCGAAGTTCGCGCGCTTGGAGAAGGGATGGTGATTGCCGATCAGCTGCCTTCCCCTGTGGCACCGGAAGTGATCAAAAATACAGGTAGCAAACTGGCGTTGCGTCTGGTGGCCACGGATGACCGCGAAGAGTTGGGCGGGACGATGTTGCTGGATAAAGCCGGTGTGGCTGAATTGGCCAGATTGTCGGTGGGCACGGGTTTCTTCTACCGGGAGGGGTATTACCGACCACGCCGCGTACAGACCTTTAATTCCCATGCCTTTCTGGGGGCCACACTGGATGGTACAGGCTCTGTAGAATTTGAGCCGCCCGATTCCTCCATGCTTAGAGAATTGATGGAATCGAATTCATGGTTTCAGGCGGGACGAGAACAGCGGCAGGCTCTGGACAAGTTGGCCGGGATTCGGCAGTTTCATGAGGTTTTGGATGAGCTTCGGTTGGATCTGGAACAGATGCTGGATCGCCTGGAGCCTTTTTGGGCTCATCTGGTGGATGACGC
>PXDP01000283.1 GCA_003565035.1 PVC group bacterium
CTCGGCGCGGGCTATTCTCTGGAGGAGACCCTCCGCGAAATGGATTACGAGAAACCATCCGGAAATGTGGACGTGGAGGATGTCGCCGCCGCCCTGGAAAAACCGCACTCCCAGCAAACCTTCACCTTTGTGCACGGGGACAAGCAACTCGAAGAAATGCTTAACGCGCCGCTGGAGAAATGGCGTATCTTCCTGCATCCCTCTCAGAACAAACTCAAACGGATGCATGCCAACGGCCCGGTGCGGGTCCTGGGCGGCGCGGGCACGGGCAAAACGGTCGTGGCCATGCACCGCGCCAAGTGGCTGGCGGAAAATGTGCTGCAGGGCGACAATGAGAAAATCCTCTTCACCACGTTCACCCTGAATCTTGCCACCGACATTCGCGAGAATCTCCGCACACTCTGTGGGGTGGATCTCATGCGCCGCATCGAGGTCACCCACATTGACGGATGGGTTCGGAATTTTCTCAGTCAGAACGGGTATAATTACACCATCGTCTTTGACGAGCGCCTGGACGAAATATGGAAGTTGGCTCTGGCGGAAGCGCCTGCTGAACCCGCCTTGGATGAGGAGTTTTACCGGGCGGAATGGACGGATGTGATTCAGGCGCAAGGCATCAGCGACCTTGCCGGATACGTTCGCGCGAGCCGGGTGGGACGGGGGCGGAGCTTAAGCCGTTCTCAGCGTATGGTCCTCTGGCCCGTCTTTGAGGAATACCGGGCGATGTTGCAGGAACGGCGATGGAAAGAACTCACCGACGCGACCCGCGATGCCCGGCTTATCATGGAAAAGAAAGGTCGAATTCTACCCTACCGTTGTGTGATCATCGACGAGGCCCAGGACATGAGCGCGGAGATGTTCCGGTTGGCGCGGGCCATGATTCCCCCCGAAATCGCGGAGCAGGGAAATGACCTCTTTCTCGTGGGCGACGCGCACCAGCGCATCTACGGTCACAAAGTGGTTTTGGGTCAATGTGGCGTCAATATCCGGGGACGTGGTAAACGACTGCGTGTGAACTCCCGCACCACGGAAGAAACCCGCCGCTGGGCTGTCGCCCTGCTGGAGGGTCGTCCGTTCGACGATCTGGACGGAGAGTCGGACACACTCAAGGGCTACAAATCCCTGATGCACGGCGAAGACCCCAAGGTTCAATCGTGCGACAGTTTTGAGGAAGAGGTTCGCGCCGTTCTGGAGGTCGTCAAAGGATTGGAGGCAGGAGGTCAGTCTCTCGCCGATATCTGTGTCTGCGCGCGCACCAACGCCCTGGTGGATACATGGAAAGGAGCGCTGGGTGCCCATGGCGTATCCACCCATGTCATCAAACGAAGCTCGGGCGATGAACGCAAGCGGCCCGGGATCCGTCTTGCAACCATGCACCGCGTGAAAGGCCTGGAATTTGACTGCGTGCTCCTCGTGGATATCAACGAAGGCATCGTGCCTCTTGAAAAAGCCCTGGTGAAAGACAACCCCCACGAGCTGGAACAGAGCGAACTCCGCGAACGCTCCCTGCTCCACGTCGCCGCCACCCGCGCCAAAAAAGCCCTCTGGGTTTTCACCTCCGGTAGCCCGAGCCCTTTTCTTCAGTTGGTTTGAAGAGGGATGTAGGCCCCGCGCTGTCTGCGTTGTGCTTTTCTGGCGATACGCTCCTGTTCTGCCTTTATGCGCCATCGATACGCCCCTCCATCTCAACCTGAGATATCATGGGGCGTTTTTGTGCACGTGTTAAGACTCTCAGTTACACAATGGTTACACAAACGCGAACCAAACGGCGTGTTTTTGATATATTGGGTAAAAAGAAACCCCTGAAAACATAATGTTTACAGGGGTTTTAAATGGAGCCAGCAGTCGGGTTCGAACCGACGACCTGCTGATTACAAATCAGCTGCTCTACCAACTGAGCTATACTGGCAATAAAAAAGGAACACCACCGTGTCGCTCAGGGACAATCTTTGAACCGAAGCTCAAAGTGGGAACTAAGAGTGATGACTCAGAAAGTCCCTGCAGGAGGGCATGTTCGTCATCACCGTTTTTAAGCTCCCGTTATCGTAGAAAGGCTCAAGAATGACCCTTGTCACGGGCACGGCAGGAATTCCTGCTCCTAGTATACCGCGATCATGGGTTCTGACAACCTCATTTTTTGATTTTCAGAAGCGGTAGGTGAGACCGATGAGGTACTGCCAGGTCTTGTTGTCGTTTGACCGGCCGTCCAGAAAAACATCCTCGTACGCGATGAGGAAATTGACGTCGGCAAAGAGGGAAACTGCGGAGCAGGCGTCATACCGGAATCCGACCGAAAGCCGGCCGAGGGCGGAGTTTGTGTCCGGGCCGGGATCCTCGTCCGCCAGAATGACACCCAGGCCGCTTCCGCCGACAAGAGACAGATTTTCGATGGGCAGGGGATAGCTGTCCTCAAAATTGAGAAGAAAATAGTTGTGCTGAATGTCGTTTGACGAAATGTGACCCCAGGAGAAAGACATGTTTTCAAAAGGAAAATTGGGAGACGCATAGCCCAGCTCGAATCCCCATACGCCTTCACTGCCGCGGGTGTAGTCGGGAGCGTACAGTGCGGCAGCCCGTACTGAGGGTGCCTGCCTTACGGGTTCGCTGTCGGCCCGGGTCTGAAGCATCAGAGCGGATGCGCTGAAAACCAGTGCGGTGAAAACGGCTTTGCGGTGGGTCATGGGGAATCCTGGGGTTGGTTGTTCGTCGTCTTTGTTCGAAGGTCTTTTCTTGTCGTTTGCCTGCCGGGAGATCAAGCAGAATGTGTGCCTACATTTCGAGAAGATCGCGGACATCGTCCCAACTGAGGCGTTCGAGGACTTCCTGATCGCCGGAGAGGGCGGTTTCGATGAGTTCGCGTTTTTTGTCCTGCAGGAGGGTGACGCGGGCTTCGAGGGTGTGGCGGGTGATGAGTTTCATGGAGTAGACGGTGCGTTCCTGGCCAATGCGGTGGGCGCGGTCGGTGGCCTGGTCCTCCACGGCGGGGTTCCACCAGGGGTCGTAGTGGATGACGACATCGGCACCGGTGAGGTTGAGTCCGGTGCCGCCGGCCATGAGGCTGATGAGGAAGACAGGGATGTCGGCGTTGGCGTTGAATTCGTTGACCAGGGCCTGGCGGTTCTGCGTGGAGCCGTCGAGATAGCTGTGGGCGATGTCGCGGCGGCGGAGTTCGTCGCGCAGCAGCCCGAGCATGGTGGTGAACTGACTGAAGACGAGGACGCGGTGCCCGCCGTCGATGACTTCGTCGAGCAGTTCGAGGAACATGTCCATTTTGCCGCTTTCGTCGACGCCGCTTTCGGGAAGCAGGGCGGGGTGACAGCAGATCTGGCGCAGACGCATGAGGCCCTGGAGGATGGCGATCTGGGGTTTGCCGGCCTTGATGGCGGCTTCGGCTTCCTGTTTGACGCGGGCTTCGAGGGTCTCGTAGAGGGTGCGCTGCGCGGCGGTGAGGTCGCAGTAGACGCGTTTTTCGAGGCGGGGGGGCAGGTCCTTGGCGACATCGGTTTTGAGGCGGCGGAGCAGGAAGGGTTTGATCTTGCGGCGGAGGAGGTTGAGGGCGGATGCGGCACCGGGGCCGCCGGCCTGGATGGGGGCGCCAAAGCGTTTCTGGAATTTGGCCTGGGTGTCGAGATAGCCGGGCATGAGGAAATCCATGAGGGACCAGAGGTCGCGGACCTGATTTTCCATGGGGGTGCCGGTGAGCACCAGGCGGTGAGCGGCCTTGAGCTTTTTGGCCGCAAGGGCGTTTTGGGTGTTGGGGTTTTTGATGTGCTGGGCTTCGTCGAGGACCACGGCGGACCATTCGAGGGCGTTCGCTTCGGCCAGATCCCGGCGCAGGAGGCTGTAGGCAATGACCACCAGATCGGCGTCGGCGGCCTGCGCCCAGAGGGGTTTGCGTTTTGCACCGAGAATGGCGATGGCCTTCAGATGGGGCAGGAAGCGGTTGGTTTCCTCAATCCAGTTCTCCACCAGGGATGCGGGACAGACGATGAGGGCGGGGTTGCGGGCATCGGGGTCTTTGACACGGGGGAGAGCGAGCCAGACAAGGGTTTGCAGGGTTTTTCCGAGGCCCATGTCGTCGGCAAGGATGCCGCCAAACCCGCCGGTTTCGAGGAAGCGGAGCCAGCGGACGCCGTATTCCTGGTAGGGGCGGAGGGTGGCCTGCAGGGTGTCGGGCAGGTCGACGGCTTCGAGGTGGACCTCCTGATTCTGTTTGGCGGCTTCGGCTTTCCAGGCTTCGGCGGAATTGACGGGGATGCCCTGCACACCGTTGAGGCGGGAGGCGACAAAGCCGCAGCTCTGTTTGGGAATGCGGAGTTTGCCGTCGGGGCCGGGTTTGGCTTCGCGGGCGGCATCGACCAGGGCTTCGGCCTGTTGGCGGGGGAGCAGGAGGACTTCGCCGTTGTGCTCGATGAAGTCTTCGCCGCGGTCGAGGGCCCGGCGCACGGCGGCTTCGGTGACGCTGGAGCCGTCACTGCCGCGCAGGGTGAGGTTGAAGGTGAACCAGTCGGGGGTGTCACTGTCTTCGATCCCCACCTGGGCGAGGAGCATGGCGGCGCGCCCGGCGAGGGCTTCGAGATCGCCGCGGAGGGTGACGGTCCATCCGCGGGGTTCGAATTCGTAGCGGACGCGGGCGAGGAGGTTGAAGATGTTGGACTGGCCTTCGATGGCGCTGAGCTGGTCGCCGGAGTGGGCCGCGAAGCCGCTTTGTTTGAGCAGATCGAGGGCCTCCTGTTCGGCGTCGGGGTTGCGGCCGCCGTAGGCGAAGGGGTCTGCGGGGTCGGGAATGCTGAGCACTTTGCCGGGGTCGGGTCCGCCCGCGACCACGCGAACTTCGCCATAGACGGCGTGGAGCACCCCGGTGGCGTATTGGCGGCCGCCTTTGAGTTCGAGATGAAAGGCGGGCGGAATGGTGGCCCGGGTGAACACGGAGGGGTCCACACGGTTGTCGACGAGCATGTTTTCTTCGAGGCGGGGGAGGTCTTCGTGCAGAAAGGGCTGAACGCGTTCGCGGGGAATGCGGACCGGACCGCTGCAGAGGCCTTGCAGTTCGGGCGGCGGCACGGCGGCGAGGGGCCAGGCGTTGTCGCCGGAGAGCACCCAGCCGGCGGTGGGAGAGAGGACGGTGATGGGTGAGGTGCCGGCGGGGGCGGCTTTGGGGAGATCCATGGTCAGCGTCAGGATCAGTTCGCCGCTGGTGCGGTCGAGATCGACGGTGAGAATGGAGAGAACCTCTTTGGGATTGAGCTGGATGGGGAGGAGCCAGTCGAGCACATGCACCGGGGCGGGGGTGCGCCAGGAGAGAAGGTGGACAAAATCGGGAATGGAGACCGGAAATACCGGGGGCAGGGGACCGTTGTGAATGTCTTCGAGGAGCAGCAGGAGTTTTTCGTCTTCCGGAGAGAGCTGGAGCACTTGCGAGATATGAATTGTGTCGGGCCGGTGGGCGCGTCCGTTGAATTCGAAGTTGGGAATGATATGCACCTGACCCTTGAGCACCTCCTGGGGCCAATTGCGGCGGAGGCTGATGCGGAAGGCGGCGGGTATGCCGGTGGGACCGGTGCGGACGGTGCCGCGTCGGCGGTCGGCGGGCAGATTGGCGCGTTTGAGGACGCGTTCTTCGCGTTCGGCGTGCGGATCGGCATTTTCGGCGCGCCAGGCCAGAAGAATAGCGATGACGTGGCCGCAAATCATGCCCTCGTCGCGGCTCACTTTGCAGGGGCAGTCGTTTTGGGGGTGGCCTTTGTCGTCGAGGCTGAAGCGGCAGATCTGGGAGCGGTGGCCGATCGAGAGCCGGCCTTCGAAGCGCGTACCTTCCTGGGTCCAATGTTCAACCCGGCCGGTGTCGAACCAGCGTTTGCCTTCTTCGAAATAGGCGGGGAGGGTGAAGGATTTGATGGTGTCAAGGGAGAGTGTTTTCATACGGGAGGGCACTGCATAAGGAACCCAACGGGAGAGGCAATCTTTAACGTCCCAGAGTTTCAAGGCCGACCGCCTCGACGGTATCATCAAGATGTGTATATTCGTCAGGTCTGTCGACCCGGGGCTACCCTGCCTGACCCCTCCCCGGGTCCTTTGCATTTCGATCTGCCATCCAAAAGGCAATCGCCCCCTTTTCCGATGATCGGAAAAGAGAACAAAGCGTTTTCCGACCATCGGAAAACGCTAGACAGACCTTTCCGACCATCGGAAAACGCTGTGAACCCTTTTCCCTGCACGCACCCCGAAGGCGGTGGTCAACTTAATTTAGCAGGTAATTTTATGCCGGCGTACGGATGGAAGCTTTATCCTAGGGGCCGGGGCGTGGGCACCGATAGGTGCGCGTTTGCGGGGGCTGCTGACGCGAAGCGTCCCTGGAGTGCTGAAGCGCCGGGAGGAACGACCAGAGCTTCAGCCTTGGGGCCGGGGGCTTGGGCTCCAGAACTCAATTTGAACGCGATTTTTATTGAAATGAATCGCAGATTTAAATGTTCTTTTGTTGCATAGCGACATTCAACACAGAGGCCTGGATTTCAATCCGCTGTCGGCGGAAAAATCCTGACGAGTAGGTAAGGAAAGCCTCAATACGCCCTCACTCAGGCACGGGTCACACCTCCTTTGGGATGGCGGCCCGGTCTGGAGGGCCAAGGGCCCGGCTCAACAAAGCCCAGCCCGCAAGGGCTGGGACAGGGTCCATTCCGCGTGGGAGGGCCAAGGGCCCGGCTCA
>PXDP01000447.1 GCA_003565035.1 PVC group bacterium
AGCAGATCCTCCACAATCTCCCGGGCCCTCCAGCCTTCCCGGCGCATCAGTTGGATCGCGCTGCGGTTGCGTTTTAAAAATTTCCGGAAGCGGGGCAGAATCTCCCGGATAAACTGCTGCCGATTCTGTTCCTGCTGATGCATCAGAACCTCCTCTTCGCGGCGGGCCTTCTCCAGCAATTCCTCCTCCTTGCGGGCGAAGGTGTCAGGGGACGCCTCAAAGAGCCGGGCTGCGGAGGCAAAGCTTCCTCCGGCCAGCAGACAGTACTGTTCCAGGCGCCAGATCCTCTGGGTTAAGGCCTCCGCTTCAGCCTGCGTCTCCCGGATGGCCTCCAGCTCCGGACCGAAGGTCATCCGGTACCAGCGGGAAAAAGCAGGGAGATCCTCCGCCTCATACGCCGCCAGTTCCGCTTCGGCCCTGTGAAACGTGGTGCGGGCCCGCGAACAGTCGCCCAGAACCTTGCGCCGGATTTTCTCCGAATCCAGCAGAATCAGAGCCCGGCATGAGGCTTCTGCAGGCTTGGACGGCATGGCGCGGCGGCGGCGGCGGCGGGTTCCCCGGGCGTGCGGACTCACGTCAACTCCTTCACAGCCACCACCATCCCGCCAGCCAGATCAGCAGGGCGGCAATCAGCGTTATCAAAAGCCTTCGATAAATCATACCTTCCCCATGGAGGAAATCTTCAGGTGTGTCAACGAAAGGGAGGCGGAAAATGAATGAATGTAAATTCATGTGATTACATCCTGCGGGGTTTTGCTTTCTGCTTGCCACGGCCTCCATGCAAAACTATAGGAGAGAGACGATTTTTTTACGTACAACCCTATAGGAGTCTTGAATGCAAACAGCGGATATTGGTGTGGTCGGTCTCGCCGTCATGGGTGAAAACCTCATTTTGAATATGGAAAGCAAAGGGTTCACGGTGGCGTGCACCAACCGGACAACCTCCAAAGTGGATGATTTCATTCAGGGGCGCGCCGCCGGAAAAAACATTCTCGGTGCCAAATCGGTTGAAGAATTTGTGGCCTCGCTGAAGCGCCCGCGCAAGGTCATGATGATGGTGAAAGCCGGCGGAGCCGTGGATGCATTCATCGACCAGGTCCTGCCGCTTCTTGAGCCGGGCGATATTCTCATCGACGGGGGAAACACGCATTATCCGGACACCGAACGCCGACTGAAAAAAGTCGAAGAGGCCGGACTGCTCTACATCGGCACCGGCGTATCCGGCGGAGAAGAAGGCGCCCTGCTGGGCCCCTCCATCATGCCCGGCGGCTCCGACGCCGCCTGGGAAGCCGTGAAACCCATCTTCCAGGGTATCTGCGCCAAAACCGACTCCGGCGAACCCTGCTGTGACTGGGTCGGCGGTGGCGGAGCCGGCCATTTTGTCAAGATGGTTCACAACGGCATTGAATACGGCGACATGCAGATGATCTGCGAAACGTATCAGATGATGTCCCAGGGCCTGGGCATGTCCAACGAGGAGATGCATGCCGTCTTCGCCGACTGGAACCAGGGCGAATTGGACTCCTACCTGATCGAAATCACCCGCGATATTCTCGGCTACAAAGACGAAAACGGCGAAGCCACCGTCGATCAGATCCTCGACACCGCCGGGCAGAAAGGCACCGGCAAATGGACCGCCGTCAGTGCCCTGGATCTGGGCATGCCCCTCACGCTCATCGGCGAAGCCGTGTTTGCCCGCTGCCTTTCCGCCATGAAAGACGAGCGCGTGGCCGCCAGCAAAGTGCTGGCAGGCCCCGGAGCCGCTTTCGACGGCGACAAAGCCCAGCTCATCGACGATCTCCGCCAGGCACTCTACGCCTCCAAAATCATTTCCTACGCCCAGGGCTACCAGCTCATGCGCGCCGCCGCCGACGAATCCGGCTGGGATCTGAACTATGGCGGCATCGCCCTCATGTGGCGGGGCGGCTGCATTATCCGCTCCGCCTTCCTCGGCAAAATCAAAGCCGCCTTCGATCAGAATCCGGCACTCACCAACCTGCTGCTGGATCCTTTCTTCAGCGAAGCGGTGCAGAATGCCCAGGCCGCCTGGCGCCGGGTTGTCTCCACTGCGGTCGGCCTCGGCATTCCCATGCCCGCCATCGGCGCCGCCCTCGCGTACTACGACGGCTACCGCGCCGAACGCCTCCCCGCCAATCTTCTCCAGGCCCAGCGGGATTATTTTGGTGCCCACACCTACGAGCGCCTCGACAAACCCCGCGGCGAATTCTTCCACACCAACTGGACCGGACGCGGCGGCAACACCTCCGCCTCCACCTACGACGTATAAGGAACCAAAACAATGTCAGACTCACTTTTTGATCTTCAGGACCAGGTCGCCGTGGTCACCGGCGCCAACGGCGTCCTCATCAGCGCCATGGCCAAAGAACTCGCCGCCCGCGGTGCCAAGGTCGCCCTGCTCAGCCGCAACGAAACGAAACTCGCCGGCCTCACCGAAGCCATCACCGCCGCCGGCGGCACCGCCATCGCCCTCCCCTGCGATGTCACCAGCCCGGACTCCGTAAACGCCGCCGCCAAGGCCGTGGTGGACGCCTACGGCCGCGTCGATATCCTCGTGAACGGTGCCGGGGGCAACTCGCCCGACGCCACCGCCATGCCCGGCAAAACCCCGTTCTTTGATCTCCCGGTCGAAGCCATGAAATTTGTAATGGAACTCAACCTCATCGGCACCATCCTGCCCTGCCAGATTTTCGGAAAAATCATGGCCGAACAGAAAACCGGCAACATCATCAACATCTCCTCGCTCTCCGCCATCAAACCCCTGACCCGGGTGGTCGGGTACGGCGCCGCCAAAGCCGGCATCAACAACTTCACCGAATGGCTGGCCGTGCATATGGCTCAGGTCTATTCCCCGGAAATCCGCGTCAACGCCATCGCCCCCGGCTTTTTCCTCACCGAACAAAACCGCTTCCTGCTCACCAACGAAGACGGATCTCTGACCGACCGCGGACAGACCATCATCAGCCAGACCCCACAGGCCCGCTTCGGCGAGCCGGACGACCTGCTCAGCGCCCTCGTCTGGATTGCCTCCCCCGGTGCCCGCTTTGTCACCGGAACCGTGATCCCGGTAGACGGCGGCTTTCAAGCCTTCAGCGGCGTTTAACCCCCCTTGCGCGGCACCCTCCGGTGCCGCGTTTCTTTTATCCCGGAGACTTCTTATGCTGTTCGAACCCAAACATGATTTTTTGATCGGGGTGGACTCCGACGGCTGTGTGTTTGACAGCATGGAGGTAAAACAGGTCGACCATTTCCATCCCCTGATAATTAAAATCTGGGATCTGCATGTTTGTGAGGCCGAGGTCCGGGCTGTGGCGGAATATGTGAACCTCCGCTCCCCCTGGCGGGGAAGCAACCGCTTTATCGCCCTGCTCAAGACGTTCGAATTTCTCCAGGAATGGGAAAACCAGCAGGGGCTCAACCTGCATGTCCCCCCGTATCAGGATCTTCAGGACTGGATCGAATCCGGCGACACCCTCAACAACGACAGTCTCGAGGTCCGGGCCAAAACAAGCAGCGAACTGGCCAAAGTCCTCGAATGGAGCCGGGCGGTAAATACAGATATTGCCACCCGGATGATGCCCATTCCTCCCTTTGACGGCGCTGCAGACGCGCTCACGCTCTTCCACGCCCGCGCCGATACCGTAGTGATTTCCCTCACCCCCGTTGAAGCCTTGGAACACGAATGGAGCACCCAAGGCCTCCGCTGGGATATGGATGCGATTCTGGGTCAGGAGTGGGGCACCAAGCCCGACCAGATCCGCCTGGCCCTCAGTCAAAAAACGTACACCCCGGAAAAAGTGCTCATTTTGGGTGACGCACCCGGGGATCTCAAAGCCGCCCGCGAAACCGGAGTCTGCTTTTACCCCATCATTCCCGGACAGGAGGCCGAATGCTGGCGCCGCCTGCTCGCTGAAGACATGGACCGCTTTTTCCGTGGAGAGTATCGTGGAAAAACCGAGACGGCATATATTGCCGAATTCGAAGCTGTTCTCAACCATCCCCCGCCCTGGGAGGCATGAACCCACCGCCCATCCAGGTCATTCATCAGGACGACCACCTGATGATCATCAACAAACCGGCCTCGCTGCTGACCATCCCCGGCCGGTCGCCCGACAAACAGGACTGCGTCTGGTCCCGGTTGCGCGCGGAACATCCCGAACAGGAAATTTATCTGGTTCACCGCCTCGACCGGGACACCACCGGTCTGATGATCTTCGCCCTCACCCGCGAGGCCCAGTCGGAACTTACACGCCAGTTTCAGCGCCGAGAAATCCACAAAGAATATCAGGCCATCGTCCACGGGCGGCCCGCGGAAGGCGCGGGCCTCATCGACGGCCCCATCCGCAAAGACTGGACCCGCAACGATCCGCCCGTGTACATCATCGACCCCGAACGCGGCAAACAGGCCCTCACCCGCTGGGAAGTCATTCAACGCCGCCAAACCGAAACCCTCCTGCGCCTCTTCCCCGAAACCGGACGCAGTCATCAGCTTCGCGTCCACCTCCTCTCCATCGGCCACCCCATCGTCGCCGACCCCATCTACGCCCCCCCCTGCCCCGACCCGGCCCTCACCCTCCAGCTCTGCGCCGTGGCCCTCAACTTCCCCCACCCCGTCACCGGCAAAATGCTGGATTTACAAATTACGCCCCCCTTCGCCGCAGGCGAATAGGTATTCCCGTCTCAACCTGCCCCCCCGAAACGCCCCCCACTCAGACCGCGCCACCCTTGCCCCTTTTCCGATCATCGGAAAACCAACGCCTGACCTTTCCGATCATCGGAAAAACATTCTCGTTCACGGCCAAGTGACCCAACCACACATGAATCTTAATGTAAAAACCATACAGCTTTTCGGGCACCCCCACCTCCTCCAAAATCTCACCCCTCCCTGGCCAACAGGGTTTCGGAGTGAAGTCTGCGACCGTCAAAAGAACTCAATTCGGAGGCTGTTGTTTAAGATCCAAAATGAACACAGAATATTATACAACAAAGCTATACACAAATACCTTTGCTCCGAGGTTTCCCTTGATTTTATCTCTGAAACCCGGCATAGAGCAGAAAAAGCAGCATGTTACTTAATATAAGGTTACACATCTGAGAAAAAATGAATACTTGGGCCCCATTTGTAATCGTCTACCTGTTTTCAGGATTTGCTCTCATTCCGTTAGCAAAGAAATCTCCTAAATATTTCGGCCCAGCGAAAGAAATTATGGAGTTCCTGGTCGTATTCACGGCAACAGGAGGTGGAATTGGCGTTGTTGCCGCACTTGCCTTTGCTTTCCTTTGGCCTTTAGTTCTGGTCTTTGGCCTTTTTCTACCTTCCCTTACCCTGGAAGATAAACTTGCGAAGAGAGAAGCGACAGATGACAAAATCGAGTCAGACTTCATAGGGACTACCGCTTGCTGCCTTTCAGATCTAAGACCGAGTGGATTGATAGAAGTTGATGGTAAAACATTGGATGCCACCTGTCTAAAGGATTTCCTTCAAAAAGGGAGCAATGTTAAGATCGTGAAGAAACAAGGTTTTAATTATGTTGTGGAAAAAATAGTGTAACAATGCGTCCAAGCGAACCGCGAGTACGCGGTCCGCTTGACTTTAACGTTCGCCAGAGAAGATGAAGAGAACGCTCTTAAAAATGTTGTATGTGTTGGCTGGACTGATGATTGTGGTCGGCGGTCTTGCTGTATGGGTGCTGGCACCGCGATGGGTGAATCTGAAGTCTGAGTATCAAACCGCAGATGTCATCAAAACAACCGAGGCCTTCGTGCGGGCACATCCGGGCGAATGGCCAAGATCTTGGACTGATCTGGGCATGGACAACCAAGATGCACTGACCCGAATGAACTTCAGCCTACAGCCAAGACATGCCTCAAAGGAGGACGTGCGGGCTGCCATTCAACCGCTTAATGGCAAGTACTACACCTTTCCGCATTCAGGGTGGATGCTCGAGAACATCTATGTTGAAATCAAAAATGGATTGCAAGGCATCGAACCAAGCCCGGCACCGCTGCCCTCGCCCCCGGCAGGGCCATCGGGAGGTGAGCACTGACATCCCAGGAAAATCCTGATTGAAAATCCTGATTGAAAATCCAGAGCAAAGCGAATAAGTTTAAACCATGCCACTAATTTTTGAACAAGACGGGTATAAGTTCTTTTTCTACAGCAACGATCATGAGCCAATACACGTACATGTCCGATACTCAGGCGGTGAAGCCGTTTTCAACGTAAATGACACGATCGAACTGAGAGAATCGCATGGAATGAAAGTGAAAGAGCTGTCGAAAGCCCAATTGCTTGCTGAAGCCAATCAACAACTCATCATTGAGAAATGGAATGAACACCTTAACCGATAATCAAACACAAGCCTCGTTTTACGATGGATATGTCCATGTGTCCATGGAGACCGGGGTTGAAATCAAGTTTCCGGTTGACAAGAACCCGAGACTTCGGAGGGGAACACCAGCTCAACTGAATCATATTGAAATATCCCCTTTCGGACTCCACTGGCCGGATCTGGACGAGGATTTATCTTTTCAGGGCCTGGCAAGAGGCGATTTTGGACAGTTTTCTGAAGGAATACACTGAAACGCGAACAATCGCATTGAGGAAACGGCGGATGAACCGCCGTTCCTCATACGTGACGTTCTATC
>PXDP01000338.1 GCA_003565035.1 PVC group bacterium
AAGAGCGGGTCTACAGCTTCAACTACTCGGTCAAACAGGTCCACCCGCTGGTCGGCCTGTTAATCGGCCTGGTCGGATTGGCCCTGTTTGCGGTGATGCTGATCTTTTTCTTCTGGTTTGCCATCATCGCCCTCGCCCTTGGTGCCGTAGCCTTCGTCATCCGGTCGATTCTGGCCGCCTTCCGCGCCTGAATCAAACACGTGAAGACGGGGAGGCACCGGGTCATAGCCTTCACCTCCCCAGGGATGACAGCGTCCCACCCGCCGCACAATCAGCCAGAGCGCCCGGTGAAGCGGATGTGTTTTGAGCGCTTCAATCGCGTAACGCGAGCAGGTGGGATGAAAACGGCACCCACCTCCGAGCGGCCCGAGAATGAGATGCAGGGCCGGCGAAATCAGCCAGCGGTAGAAATACAGACAGGCCAGCAGTGGCGCGGCCAGCAGCAATCGCAGGGTCTTCACCAGTCCTGCTCGAGGCGAACCAGCTCATCCGCTCCCGGCAGCGAAGCGAGAATTTCCGCCACTGTATGCTCGGATCCCGGCAGAACCCGGTCCGGCTGCAATTCCGCCAGCGGCTGCACAACAAAGCGGCGCTCCGCCCACCGCGGATGCGGCACCACCAGCCCCCCTGAACCAATCAACTGATCCCCGGCAAAAATAATATCAATATCAATTTCCCGCGGAGCGTTTTTATCGTCGCCTTCCCGCTTGCGGCCAAAATCAGCCTCCATTTTCGCGATCAATCCCAGCCACTCCCGAGCGGTCAGCGCGGTATCCATGATCAGCACCGCGTTCAAAAATTTCAAATGCCGGTATTCATCTTTCACATCCACCGGCTCGGTTTCCCACAAGGCGCTTTTGCCAACCTCGTGGGCATCTCCGGCCGCGAGTATCGCCTGCCGGGCCCGGCTCATGTTGTCAACACGGTCCCCCAAATTGGTTCCCAGCGAAAAGCCAATCTGAATCGTTTTCTTTGCACGTGAATCTGTTGATGAAAGGGTCATAGCTATGGTCCTATATCCCTTTTGCTGCAAACTTGCAAATCCACAGAGCCGACCGCGTGCTTTTCCCTTGTCTATTTTGCACACTCGTTCATACAAAGCCCATGCCCAAAACTTTTTTCGATTTGCAACAGGAAGCCCGCGTCCGCAGTCGCTGGGCCGTTTTCGGATTCATCGTCACTGTGCTGCTCACCGTCCTCGGGGCCTCTATCCTCACCGCAGCCATACTCGGGGGAATCGGCAGCACCGAAAACGCCGCGCAGGACTTCGCCTCCGCGCATCAATGGGACATCATTTTTGGTGCCGCGGGGTTCACGCTGTTTATCGTGCTCGGTGCAAGTCTCTTCCGCCACATGCAAATGCAGGCCGGCCCAGAGCATGTTATGCACGCCATGGACGGAAAACGGGTGAATCCCGAATCCGGCAATCCTCAGGAACGCCAGCTTCTTAACCTCGTGGAGGAAATGTCCATTGCCAGCGGCGTGCCGGTTCCGGATGTTTACATCGTGGATGAACCGGGCATCAATGCTTTTGCGGTGGGACTCTCGACCGACCGGGCCGCAGTGGGGGTCACCCGCGGTGCACTCAACACCTTCACCCGCGACGAGATGCAGGGGGTTATCGCCCACGAATTCAGTCATATTCTCAATGGCGACATGCGACTGAACACCCGCCTCATTGCCATGCTGGCCGGCCTGTTCATCCTCTCCGAACTGGGCATGATTCTCTTCCGGATTGCACTGCACAGCGGCGGAGGCAGCAGACGGCGCAACAGCAAAGACAACGGCGGCGGTGCCATCGCATTCGTCGCCCTGGGTCTCGCCGTCTGGGCCTGCGGGGCCATCGGCCTGCTCATGGGCCGGATTCTGCAGGCCTCGCTCAGCCGTCAGCGCGAATTTCTGGCCGACGCCTCGGCGGTGCAGTTCACCCGCAACCCCGACGGCATCGCCAACGCCCTCCGCAAACTTGGCAAAAACAGCCGTAAAGCCAAACTCCAGCACGCGGAATCCCTCGAACTGGCGCACATGATGTTCGGCAGCGCCAAACCCATGTCCCTCAGCGGACTGATGGCCACCCATCCACCCCTCGACCGACGGATTCGTCAAATTCTGCCCGAATGGGACGGATCTTTTCTCGCCGCCACCTCCGCCGAACCGCCACCTCCCCCCAAATCCGCCCCGGTGCCGCCCCCCATTCCACGCGCCGGAAAACGCGCCGTGGCCTTCGGCGTGCTCGACGCCGCCATGCGCTCCGCCGGCACCGGCCCCACCCCCGAAAGCGTCGAAGCCGCCCGCGCCCTTCACAGCGCCCTGCCGGAAAACGCGCGCCAGGCCGCTCGCACCCCGGCCGGGGCCCGCGCACTTGTGTACCGCCTGTTGCTTCAACCCGCCGCCCCGGAGATTCTCAGCGAGCAGGAAAAAGCGGTTCAGACCCACGAAACCGATGAAGTGTGCAACCTCCTCACCGCGCTCACCCGGCAGACAGAGGATCTGCCCGAAGCCGAGCGCATTCCCCTCCTCGATTTGACCGTTCCCACGCTCCGGCATCTCGACTCCGATACCAAAACCATCTTTAAAAACACGGTCGAGGCCGTCATTCGTGCCGACGGCAAAGTCAGCCTCTACGAATATGCGGTTCGTCAGGTGGCCATGCGCGCGATTGAAACCGAGGCCGAAGCCCGGGCCCGTACCAAAAAGCGCATCCACATTCGCGAAGCCGAGACCGAAGTCAATCTCCTGCTGTCTGTGCTGGCCCACGTGGGTGCGGCAAGCGAAGCCGATGCGGAAGCATCCTTCGAAGCCGCGCGGCAACAACTGCTCGGACATCACGGCGGCATCACCCTTGCCCTGCAGCCCCCGGAACGCCGAACCCTCAGCGCCCTCAACGAAGCCTGCGCCACCCTCTCAGCCCTCTATCCCGCCTTCCAGCAGCGCGTCATGAACGCCGCCCTCGCCGCGGTTTCGAACAACGGGGAAATCAATGCGGACGAATTCAACGCCTTCCGCGCCGCCGCCGCCGCATTGAATGTCCCCGTCCCGCCCGATTTCCGCATTGACGAATGAAAGATTTGACCTTGGAAGGTAAAGCGCCCTGAAAAATTGGCAACCAAGCCTCAGGACAGCAAAAAGGTCAAATCCTCCGGTGTCAGCTTGGACAGCAGACTGTTTTCCTGTGTGAGAATCGATTCGGCCAGATGCCGTTTATCATCCTGCAGGGCCAGAATCTTGTCTTCAATTGTATCCTTGGCCACCACGCGGTACGCGAAAACATTTTTCTCCTGGCCGATGCGGTGCGCACGGTCGATGGCCTGCGCCTCAATCGCCGGATTCCACCAGGGGTCCAGCAGGATCACATAATCCGCCGCCGTCAGGTTCAAACCCACTCCGCCCGCTTTCAGGCTGATGAGAAACAGCGGAATTTCCGGACGGTCCTGAAACGCATTCACCACCGCATTCCGGTCGCGGGTCTGCCCGTCGAGATACACGTAGGCAATTTTCCTGCGGTCCAGACGCTCGCGCACCAGGGCCAGCATCGACGTGAACTGTGAAAAGATCAGCGCCTTGTGACCGGAGGACAGAATATCCTCCAGCAAATCATCCAGTGCCCCCATTTTACCGCTTTCCATTCCCCGGTGCTCCTCCGAAATGAGTCCCGGATGACAAGCCGCCTGCCGCAGGCGCAGCAGAGCCTCCAGCACCATGATTTTGGACTGCTGAAAGCCCTTCTCGGAAATGCCGTCCGCGAGCGCTTTCTGATAATACGTCTTCAGTTCAGTGTACAGTTTGCGCTGCGGAGCCGGCAGCTCGCAGTACAGGGTCTCCTCCACCTTCTCCGGAAGATCCGTCGCCACCTGCTCCTTGGTGCGCCGCAGCAGAAAAGGCCGCACCCCGCGGGCAATCATCCGCAACGATTCATCGGAGAGATCTTTCGCCTCCATGAATTTCCGCCCCAGCATTCCCGGATTCAGAAAATTCAACTGACTCCACAGGTCTTCAATCCGATTCTCGACCGGGGTCCCCGTGAGCGTCAGCCGGTGCCGCGATGTCAACAGTTTCACCGCCTTGGAGGTCTTGGCCGCCGGATTTTTCACCGCCTGTGATTCATCCAGAATCACATAATCAAACATCACCTGCCGCAGCCAGGCCACATCCCGGATCAGGGTCTGATAGGTAATCAGATACAGGTCCGCCGGAGGCAGTTCGGATGCGGATTTCGGACGGCCCACCCCGCTGAGTTCCGCCACCCGGAGTTCCGGGGTGAATTTGGCCGCCTCCATCCGCCAGTTAAACACAATCGACCGCGGCAGCACCGCCAGGGAGGGCCCCCGCTTTGCCGCGCGCTGCTCTTCCAGCAGGGCCAGAACCTGCACGGTTTTCCCGAGGCCCATATCGTCGGCCAGACATCCGTTCAGCCCCATGTCCCGCAAGTAGCGCATCCACCCCAGCCCCTCCTGCTGATACACCCGCAATTCCCCCTGAAATCCCGCCGGAGGCGCGGCGGGTTCCGGCGAACCCAGTTTGCGCAGCCGGTTCCGCAGGCCTACCGCCTCCGCCCCCCAGTCTACCCCGGGCACATCCGCCAGCAGCATGTCCAGAAACACGGCCCCGGCTCCGGAAAAGGTCAGCGTCCCCTCCTCCGCCGTCATGTCCCCCAGCCCCTGCAGAACCGTGAAACGCTCCACCAGCGCTTCGGATAAAAGCGCCATGGACCCGTTTTTCAACTGAAGAAACCGGCCTTTGCGCTTAACCGACCTGAGCACCTCCGGCAGATCCATCGTCTCATCGCCAAAGGTCAGTTCCCCCTCCAGTTCAAACCAGTCCTGACCGCTCCCCTCCACGCGGATTGCCGCCTGGCCGTTTGTCCGCAGCCGCGTATCGCGGATCAGCAGTTCCCAGCCCTCCCGATCGAGCGTTTCCAGCAGTTCCGCCGTGTACACGCCGTCCACACCGAAGACACCGTCGGCCGAGCCCGCCGTCACCCCCGCGCCCAGCGCCTCCAGCCGTTTCAGGGCTTCCGTTTCCGCATCCCGGTCCCGCACATGAATTTCACGCGCCGCCCCCACCACCCAGCGGTCCCGCGCATCCAGCCAGTCCAGCACCCGATCCCCGTAGGCAAATTCCGGTTGCACCCAGGCATCCATCGACTCACTCACCTCCAGAATGCGCAGCAGAAAACGGGGCGCCTGGCGGATCTCCCGGAAGGAGACCGATTCCGGCAGCTCCGCCGGCAGGTTCACATTCAACTCATAGAGCGATTCCACAAAATCAACCACCTCATCCTCCGGAACCCCGGGGGCCTCCGCCTCAAGCTCCCGGGCCCAGTCAAACAGCTCCGGATTTACAACCCGCGACAGCGTATTCCCGAACGCCATCACCCCCGTATCATGCACAAACCGCACGTCATCCAGCGGCATCTGCTCTTCTCCGCACACCATGCCCGCATGAAGCGTCAGCCCCTCCCCGGTTTTCTCTCCCCGCAAAACAATCCGCCATTCACGGGCCATTGCGCCGCCGACCACCGGCAGATCCAGCACATCCTGCACTTTCAGCGGATTCCCGAAATGCAGCCGCCCTGTGCTCACCAAATCCTCCAGCACCTCGACGGTGGACGGCTTGGTCAGATTCACCGAATGACTGCGGGCAGAGTAAAACGAAAAGTTGGACTGCTCCAGCAGCATGCCCTGCAGCAGGGCCAGCCGGGGAAGTTCCGAAGGGTCCACCCGGAACGACGACGGCTGCAGCAGCGACACCGGCTTGAGTTTAATACGGCCCGACTTCAGTGCCTGCTCCTCCATCACATACAGACGGACCGGCCGGTCGCGGGATACCTCAGCCGGATCCAGGACATAATGCAGCACCGAAACCGCCTTGGGAGCCGCCTTGGACCGGGAGGGCGCACGCACGGCGGACGGCAGCACCCTTGGAGAAAACAGATCCCGCCAACTGCGCGTGCTGGGGAGGGCCTCCTCCCCCAGCTTTTCCAGCGTCAGTCCCAAAGCATAAACATGTTTGCAAATCCCGAACTGCTCAAAATACGGACAACTGCAGGACAAATGGATCTCCGGCGCACGCGGGGTTCCCATCTCGATTTCCGCCATATAAATCTGTCCGCCAACCCCCTTCACGGGCGCAAAAAACGCCGTGCCCGCATTCTGGACCCGCCCCACCCGATTCCTCTGAACATAATCACGCCCCCGTTGTTGAATTTGCGGGGGCGTACGGGTATTCAAAAAAGACATCAGATAGGAATCAGGCATTCCGTCACTCTACGCAAACCCGCGCCGGATGCAAACTTTAGATCAAAAAACAATGTGAATCGAAAAGGTAATTATATTGAAATATCAAGGATCATCCTTGATATTTCAATGCAATCATGCCCACCCCGTCAATGCGTTCAGCGGTGGCAGACCTGTCGCTCGAGTGCTTATGGGTCCTGTATCCCGGAGACAAGACCTATGCCCCAGAACTCAATTTGCTCGGTTTTTCACCCGAAATCTATCGCAAATTCAAATGCGTCAATAGACAAGTTCTAAACATCTCACCCCAAAACTGCGGCATCTCCCTCCGGCAACCTTTCCGCTCAACCGGAGGCTGCCAGGGTGGGGTTCGGATCTTCGGGGTGCCTTCCGGGGCTCGCCGAACCCACCCGTCGAACCCATGCACCTT
>PXDP01000386.1 GCA_003565035.1 PVC group bacterium
GGGATCTCATCAAGAAAGTCTGGGAGGCCGATCCCATGATCTGCCCCACCTGCCAGCGCGAGATGCGGATCGTGTCCCTTATCGACGAACGTGACGTTATCGAAAAGATGCTCAAATGCCTGGGACTGTGGCAGCAGGGCGTTCGGGTGGATCCCCAACAGCAAAGCGGCACCGACCCGCCGGGCGGAGATTGGGTCTATGAGCCTGTCGACCAAGACCCCTTCCCGGATTATGACACCGAACCCGTGCTCTTCTACGCAAACGCCTGAGCGACTGCGAGGGGAGGGCTATGTCTTCATTCAGCCAAAAACGGCCTCGCACCCGCGTTCACCGGGGTCCGGGGCGCGCCCCGGACCCCGGTGAACGCGGGCAGGCGGTTTCGCCTTGACTTCCGCCCCTCATTTCTCCAGAATCCCACCATGTTCGCCCCCCTTCCAACCCCGAAACCCCGAAACCGCCTCACGCGCTCAAAGCGCGAAAAGCGATTTCCTATCCATTGGTCCTGAAAACGTTCACTCCTGATCGATCTCTTGCATTTTTTACCCTGCGGATGCTGCGCCGACCTGCGGATTTTTTTTAGAAAGGAAATCCGGCAAAAAACATATCCCGGGATATCCAGTCCAGGAATGGTCAGATTTCAATCAGGCCCGCAGTTTTTGGATCAGCCAGGCGGGGAGGACGGGGAAGAGGGCGGCGGTGGCCATGGCGGGGCCGCCGGGGAGGTCGAACCAGAAGGAACAGGTGAGGCCGACAAAAGCGGAGAGGGCGCCGAGGAGGAGGGTGCAGAGCACCACGGCGGGAAAGCCGCGGAAGAGCATGAGCGCGGCTGCGGGCGGGCCGATGAGCATCCCGAAGGCGAGCATGCTGCCGGCACTGTTCATGACTGAGGCGAGGCCGAAGCCGAGGCAGAGGAAGAGCAGCGCGTTCCAGAGGCGGACGCGCACGCCGAGAGTGGCGGAGGTGACGGGGTCAAAGCTGCTGACGACAAAACGGCTCCAGAATAAGCGGAAGATGAGCGCGGAAATCAGGGTCACACAGACAGCGAAAATGGCTTCGTTCCGGGAGGTGCCGAGAATGTCCCCGGTAAAAAAGCGCAAGGCGCCTGCGTCGGGATGCGGGGAGAGGGCCATGAGCACCACGGCGAGCGATCCGCCGGTGGCATAGCAGAGTCCGATCCAGCCTTCGGCGGGAAGGCTGCCGGGTTTTCCGGTGAGGGAGAGCAGCAGGATCCCGGCCAGACCGCCGAGCAGGGCTCCGGTGAGCAGGGGCATATGAAAAAAGGCGGCAGTGGCAATGCCGAGGGCGGTGATTTGGGGCAGGGCGGCCCCGAGAAAAACGATGCGGCGCAGATGCACGAACACGCCGAGAAAGGCCAGCAGTCCGCCGCCGAACACGCCCACAATGAGGGCGTGGCGCATAAAAGCGAATTCGTACATGTCGATCAGTTCGCGGATCATGCGGGGGTCCCGGGTTTGGCGGTGTCGGCGTGGATGTGGCAGCGGCCTTCGCGGTGTTCGACCTGTACGGAACAGCCATAGACTTCGCTGAGCCTCTGTGTGGTGAGCATGTCTTCGGCAGAGCCGTAATGGAGGGCACCGTTTGACAGAATGCCCAGTCGGTCGGCGCGGCCGGCGAGGGACTGGAGATCGTGGGTGACGAGAATCACGGTAAGGCCTTCGTCGCGGTGGAGTCCGGCGATGAGATCCAGAAAGCGGCCGGTGGAGAAGAGGTCCATCGCGGCGGTGGGTTCGTCGAGGAAGAGGACGGTCGGCCGCACGATGAGCGCGCGGGCGAGCAGCAGCCGCTGCATCTCGCCGCCGGAGAGGGTGTTCAGCGTGTGTTCGGCGAGGGATTCGATACCGGTGGCGGTCATGACCCGGCTGATTTCAGCGCTGTGATCTTTGGCACGGAGGCCGGGGCGGTCGAGGGCGGCGAGGGTGAGGCGCAGGGTATCGCAGACCCGCATCGGCCAGATGGCGTCGATTTGTTCGCGCTGGGGCACATAGCCGATGCGGGGACGGTGCGGCAGCCAGCCCATGCGGCCCTCCCGGAGCGCAAGCAGGCCCAGCATGGTTTTCACCAGGGTGGACTTGCCCGCGCCGTTCGGTCCGACAATCCCGAGGAAATCTCCCGCCGCCAGAGAGAGAGACAGGTCCCGCAGCAGGAGATTCCCCCGGTAGCCGAGGGTGGCGTGTTGGAATTCGAAGAGCGTTTCGCTCATTCGCCTTCTGCGGCTTCGAGAACGTCCAGCAGCTTGCGGGCGTTGGTCTCGAAGAGGGAGATGAGATCTTCGGCACCTTCGCAGGAGCCGACGGTCGGGCAGAGAACCAGCAGGGGCACACCCACGCCATCGGCCACCTGACGGCCCACGCGCTGATCGTGCCAGGGTTCCATGATGACCATGCTGACCGTTTCAGGGCTGTGACGGCGAATCAGTTCGGCGACATGCCGGGCGGAGGGTGCCAGCCCCGGGAGCGGTTCAATGGAATCCGCCACCACCAGGCCAATCCGTTCCAGCATGTAGTCAAAGTGCTTGTGGTATATGATCAGTTGGCTGCCCGCGTGAGGTTCGAATTTTTCGACCCAGGCGTTAACGACTTCTTCGCTGCGCGAGATAAATGCCTCGAGATTGGCGCGGTAGAGCTCGGCATGTTCGGGATCGACCCGGATGAGGCCGTTGACGATGTTGCGGGCCGCCTGCTGGGCGATAATCGGATCCAGTGTGTAGTGGGGATTGCCGGAGGGATGCACGTCGCCCATGTCGCGGTGAATGCGCTCGGGGATCTGGATGGCCTGAATACCGTTGGAGGCGTTTACGTGACCGGGACCGCCGGGGCGGACAGAGCGGTTGCGGGTTTCGCGGATCACTTCCGGGACCCAGCCCATTTCCAGATCGAAGCCGTTCTCGATGAACAGATCGCTGCGGTTAATGCGCACGATCATTCCGGGGGTGGCATCCAGGAAATGCACGTCCTGCAGTGGACGGGACAGAGAAAACACGTCCACACGGTCGCCGCCGAGGGTTCGGGTCAGCGCGGCGAGGTCGGTGGGGGTGGTGGTGACACGCAGAGGGCGGGCGGAGACCGCCGACACGAGTCCCAGGACAAGCAGACTGGAGAGAATGAATTTTTTCATGGGATGAATTCCTTTCAGAATGGGTTAGAAGCGGTGGGGGGGATGCCAGCCGACAAAGAAGGTTCCCTGAAGCATGACGAGATGTTCATCATCGTCTTCGCGGTCATCCTGCAGAAACTGATACTGCAGACGAAGCCGGGAGAAGTCGGTGGGCCGCCACTGATAATAGACGGAGTGCGCCATAATTTGTGCATCGTCCTCGAGACTGGAGAAGAGCACGTCCGTGTGGTCAAAGCGATAGCCGACACCGCGGAAGCGGTCGAAATCCCACTCCGCAAAAATGTAAAAGCCTTCATCGGCACCGATGTTCATGCCGGGGACAAAGTCCACATGGTTCTCGTAGGGATCATACGTCACACGCAGAAATTCCGCGCCGACGGTCAGACCCTGGTATGTGGTGCGCCCAGGGGAGAATTTGTAGCGGAAATCGAGACCGAAGGTGTAGTCCATTTTTCCGCGGACGCGGCGGTCTGCAGTCTGACCGTCGGCATTCAGGCGGCCTTCGAAGGGGTCTTCATTCCCGGCGCTTGTCAGGAAGGAAACGCCGGCAAGCACCGCATGACGTCCGTCATCGCTTTCGATGAAGGTCTGCACCCGGCCCAGGAGCGGGAAGCCGTCCATCCGGCGGCCCACGCTGTGCTGAATATTGTCGTAGGCGCCAAAGATCAGGGTGAGGGTGGGGTTGATAAAGGGGGCGAGGTATTCCAGATGAAATCCGTCGCCGATAAATCCGTGGTCAGTGGTCAGGCCTTCAATCACAAAAGGCTGATCCACCTGGGGAAAGTCGTGCTCATGGACGCGGTTCAGATAGCCGAAGGGAATGAACTCACGACCGAACTGAAGCTTGAATCCGCCGGGCAGAACGGTGGAGACCCAGGCCTCCTCGAGGTCGATTTCGCCCTCGTGCCAGCTGATCGTGGCAAGGAAGTCGAAGAAGGGATCCACCGGAGCACCGATGTTCAGTTCAAATGCGCGGACCTCAAATTCCGCGTCATCCATATCCCGCAGGGGGGCGATAAAGGTCATGTCGACACTGGCGCCGATGTTCAGGGGCGTTCCGGCGAGACCGCCATCGCTGGGGTGAGCGGGCAGGCTGGACATCAGGGCTGCAAAACCCGCCGCAGTGGCGGCCCGCAGCAGGGTTCCGGCGGCCAGCCGGGGCTTTTTCAGCAGGGTATTCATCATGTGACTTCCTTGATTCGGGGTTAATGTGTGGATTATGCAAGCAGGTGTTTTATATGTAAATCAAATGATTTTAATAGGCAAGTTAAATTATGATAACAACAAAAGATTATCACTAAACTCGATGTACTTTCACCCATAAACAATTTAACTTGAACTTATCAAGGTTAAAATAAATATCGTAAGCGTAAGTCGATTTTCCCCTAGTGAACATTGGCCGAAAGTGGGATTTTGCCCGACGCGATTCTGGGAATCGTCAAAAAAATCCCAGACGCGGTTTTTTGAGGGGGGGTGTGTTTTCGCCGGGCAGGAGTGCGCGGGAGCGGCGGCGGTTTGGCCGGATGCGGTATCGGGATGGAGCGCGTAAAAACCCATGAAGCGGATCATGGGTTTTCAGCAGCTAAAATAAAGGAAAAAATGGGCTAAATCGCTTCTTTTTTTAGCCGCCGGGCGAGTCGGGTTGCGGGGCGTTCGCGGTCTTTTTCTCTGCGGGGTGGCAAAAGGGGTCAGCCCGCCCGATATGATGATTTTCATCCTCCACCTTCACGCACCACCCTCTCCTGCATAAATTACCTGTTGCAATTTTATGTTCTTCATATCATTGCCTGGCGGAGGCGCGAACCTGATTAGTAGAACCAAAACCGTGGCCCGAAGCAAAAGGATCAAGAGGTGTTTTAGATGAAACAGGGGTTCCGGAAGCTCCACAATCCAAGCATGAGAGTTCAAGAGAGGGAGAACGTGGAAACTCGTGGAGAAAAACGTCATTCCGTAAAAAATCCAAGCAAAGATAAGCATACCACTCAAGAGGGCCAGGGTTTCCAATCCAATTAGAATCCGGCGCCAGATTTTGCCTCCCTGCATCACGCGAACCAGCACCAACAGATACAAACCAAAAATCAACAAGATCAGAGGGAGAACCGCTGCAAGCGGCACCTCGCTTGTCCGGTTGTAAAACGCAGTCCGGGAAAACAGCACGATCAGGTGCCGTCCCCCGTTCCAGAACGTCCGAAGGAAGATCAAGCCCATGGCCGTTGTGAAACCGGGATGGAGGGGAGGACACGCGTTTCGTCTGAGCTTTTCAAACAAACCCAAACCCGCCAAGAGGCAAACGACATGAATGAACCATGTTTGAGGAAGCACCCACAAGCCGAAATTTTCGGAGTGCCGCCGACGCATCACCCGTGCGGTGCTGTCTGTGGACAAAAGGAAAAGGCGGTCATCGTCCAACCACTTGGCATGAGTCGTCCGCTCGTCCCGCAAGAGAAATATTGGCGGACGATGTCTTTCCATGTCGACCAGCCATACGTGGTCGTATTGATTCACGATAAACCGCCCTGCTTGGGAAGGGTTCTGATTCGGGATGCTGTGAAGACGTTTTCCGGGAGTATAGGGCATGGGAATCTCCTCCCCGGTTGACATGTCGATTCTGACGAGGGACGTTCCGTACATGCCCTGTGTTTCCAGGAAAACCGAACGGGATTGCGCTGTCATGTACACGCGGGTAACCCCGTGGGGCGCTTGGGTACGCCACAGATATTCCCCGGTGGCCATGTCGTGCCGACTCAAGGTGTCGTGTGGGAAAACAAACTTGGGGTCGACCGGGTTGATGTCCCATTCATCGGGCACGGCTTGTATCCATGACTTGCCGTCGGGGGTTATGCTTGCGGACAACACGCGTTGGGTGTGGGGAGCCCCTTCCGGCAATTCGTCCAGTTCATGCACAACGGCAGGCAGTTGGGTGTCTATGACGACCAACCCCTCGCGGTTGTAACCCAGAAGGTGGCGGCTGTCGTTCGACCAGGAAAAAAACATGGGGCCGGCCCTCATGCCGGGGGCATCGGATTGCAGAACAGGCGTCCAATCTTCGCCCAAGACCCCATACCGGAACTCCGAACCCACTGCAAAGAACCGACGATCAGGGGAAAACAAGTAATTGGATCGGCCTCTGGGCAAGGAAAGAATATCTTTGGAGGACAGTTTCCTGGTGCCTGATCTTTCAGCCTCCCACACCCTCCCCTCAAAAATGAAAATCAAGGTCCCCGGGTTGGAAAAGGTAACGAGATCCAGGATGCCACGCCGGTATCCGGGTGTTCCAGGCTGAATCAACGGACCAAAGCGATGGATCAACTCACCCGTTTCGAGATCACGGAGTTCCACGGTAAGATCGTTCCGCCCAAAAACAATCTGATTGTTTTGCGGGTCAAAATCCAAGGGCAATTTGCGGAGAGAAATCGCGCGAGCGACTGGCTCCAAATAAATTTTTGGGGTGTCGGGGCCGGGGAACTCGTGTTCCATAACCCAGGGGTTGGCCTGCTCCATGAGGGAAA
>PXDP01000089.1 GCA_003565035.1 PVC group bacterium
CCAACGGACCCGCCTCGCCCGGAGCTGCGGCCAGCAGTCCCACAAACACCGCCGGCAGAATGGCGAAATACTTCGCCAGGTCGTTCGCGAGACTGAAGGGGGTCAGTGCCCCTCGGGTCATCAGCAATTGTTTGCCGATCTCCACCACTTCTATGAGTTTGGTGGGATTGCTGTCGAGGTCCACCATGTTTCCCGCCTCGCGGGCGGCCTGAGTGCCGCTGTTCATGGCCACGCCCACATCGGACTGGGCCAGGGCGGGCGCGTCGTTGGTACCGTCACCCATCATCGCCACCAAGTGCCCCTTGGCCTGCTCCTCGCGGATGCGGGTAAGTTTGTCCTCGGGGGTGGCCTCGGCGAGGAAGTCGTCCACCCCCGCCTCGGCGGCAATGGCGGCGGCGGTGGCGGGATTGTCCCCGGTAATCATCACCGTGCGGATCCCCATCTGGCGCAGCTCCTCGAACCGTTCGCGGATCCCGCCCTTGACCACATCCTTGAGATGGATAATCCCGTATACGCGGTGTTGATCCGCCACCAGGAGCGGTGTGGCCCCGGACCGGGCCAGACGCAGGGTTTCATTGCGCGTTTCCTCCGGCAAAGTCACGCCCTGTTTTTCCGCAAAGCGCGCAATGGCCTCCACCGCCCCTTTGCGCAGGGTGCGGGTTTCACCGTCCTGTTCCAAGTTCAATCCGCTCATCTTGGTTTCTGCGGAAAACTTCACCGCCTCTGCCTTCAGATCATGCAACTCGCGACCGCGAAGCTGATACGTTTCTTTGGCGAGCACCACGATGGAGCGGCCCTCCGGGGTTTCGTCCGCCAGCGAAGAAAGCTGGGCCGCCTCGGCCAGTTCCTTTTCACTCACGCCCGGACAGGGAATAAACTCCGTGGCCTGACGGTTGCCGAGGGTGATGGTGCCGGTTTTGTCCAGCAGCAGCACATCAATGTCCCCGGCCGCCTCAACGGCGCGGCCGCTCATCGCCAGAATGTTGTGACGCAGCAGCCGGTCCATCCCGGAAATCCCGATTGCGCTCAGCAGTCCGCTGATGGTGGTGGGAATCAGACACACCAACAAGGCAATCAGCACCGAAAACGAGATCGATGTGCCCGCAAAATCCGGGTAGCGCAGGAACATCGGCAGCGTGAAGACCACCAGACCGAAAATAACCGTCAGACTGACCAGCAGAATGCCCAAAGCGATTTCGTTGGGGGTTGCGCGGCGGCTGGCATTTTCCACGAGACCGATCATCTGATCGATGAAACTTTTGCCCGGCTCCGCGGTCACCCGAACCACAATCCGGTCCGACAGCACCCGGGTGCCGCCGGTGACCGCACTCCGGTCACCGCCGCTTTCGCGAATCACCGGGGCGGATTCGCCGGTGATCGCGCTTTCGTCCACCGTAGCAATCCCTTCAACAATTTCGCCGTCGGTGGGAATCGGATCATTGGCTTCGCACACAAAGGTATCGCCCCGGGCGAGATCCGCTGCCGGAATCAGCTCCTCGCTACCGTCTTCAAGCAGGCGACGGGCGGTCAGGGAGGATTTTGTTTTGCGGAGACTGTCCGCCTGAGCTTTGCCCCGGCCTTCCGCCACTGCTTCGGCGAAATTTGCAAACCAGAGGGTGAGCCACAGCCAGAGCACCAGTTGAAGCTCAAAGCCGGAAAACGCGAAAGGCAAACGAAGTGTCAGTGCGGTCGCGCCCAGCCAGACCACAAACATGACCGGATTGCGCAGGGTGTCACGCGGGTTGAGTTTCCGAAGACCGTCCAGCGCCGCTGTCTTGAGAAGCGGCCCGGACCACAAAGCATTGGTTTTTGTTTTCATAGGCCGCCATCCTACCCGATTCCCGGCCATTGAGGGTGTGAAGAAGCAGCCAAAACCTGTTAAGATTTTGTAAAATTCAGATAACCCCTCCCCTCCATCTCATTCCAATGCATGAAACACCTGTCGGTCCGCTTTGCCGAAAGGCAAATCGCGGCATTCAGACAGGGTCACCCAGCGGAAATCCGCGCAGTCCAGGGTCTTCGGCGTATCGCCCTGCCAGCGGCAGTTCCAGACGTGCAGGGAAAGATGAAAATGACTGTAGGTATGGCGCACATGGGTGAGTGGCGTTTCAACCCGAACCGTGATCCCCAACTCCTCCTGCAATTCCCGCACGATACACTCGGGCATGGATTCTCCGGGCTCCTGCTTGCCGCCGGGAAACTCCCACATGCCGCCCAGAAGTCCTTTTTCATGCCGTCGGGCAATTAAAAAACGGCCGTCCTCCCGCCACGTAACCGCCGCCCCGACCTCCAGAGTAGGAATTTTTGCTTTTTTGGCTTTCACCGGATAGTCCAGCGGATTGCGTTTCCGGCCCCGGCATACCGTCGCCAGCGGGCAGTCCCCGCACTTCGGTGCACGGGGCGTGCAGACGGTGGCACCGAGTTCCATCATCGCCTCATTGAAGGCCCCCGGAGAATGGTCCGCCATCATGCGGGCGGCCAGGGTGCGCAGCCCATCGCGCACGCCCCGGCCGTCCAGCGGATCGGAAACCGCGCAGAGTCGGGTCAACACCCGCTCCACATTGCCGTCGAGCACCGGGAGGGGAAGACCGAAGGCCAGACTGGCCACGGCGGCCTGGGTGTAGCGCCCCACCCCGGGAAGCGCGAGCAGTGCCTCCGGATCCGAGGGAATCTCTCCCCCGTGCTCCGCCACGATTTTTTGCGCCGCCCGGTGCAGATTGCGGGCCCTCGCATAATAACCCAGACCTTCCCAAACCTTCAGCACATCCTCCTGCTCCGCCGCCGCCAGGGTCGCGACATCCGGGAAACGGGTCATCCACCGCTGATAGTATCCAATCACGGTATCCACGCGGGTCTGCTGCAGCATGGCTTCGGAAATCCAGACCGAATACGGTGAACAGTCCCGGCGCCAGGGAAGGTCCCGGGCATGGGCAGCAAACCAGGGAAGCAAACAACGGAGAACCGCAGGAGCGGTTCCGGACGGGAGGCGAAAGGAACTCATCCCGCCCTCCTTCCCGCCGAATTCAGACTTTCCAAGTATTTTTCATCCTCTTTTTGAGGATATTGTTTTGACGTGTCCCGAAAGATACCATTATGTTGAAGGGTACTGGAGATTTTTTCTGACCAAACTTTGAGCATTCAGGAGACAACCGCATGTCGCAACATAAACGTAAAACGCTGATGATTAAACGCCCCTCGCCCAACGAGTCCGACAAACCGCGCCCTCTGCCCAAAGTCAACGTCAGTGAATCTGCGGCCGGTGCTACTGAAACAGATAAAATCAAACCGGTCGCCCCTAAAACCTCCAAGGTCAAACGTCCGCTCCCGGACGATAAAGGTGCCACCGCCCGTATTTCCCTGCCCGACGAAGCCAAAATCCGCAAAGCCCGCCGGGCCGATGACTCCAATGAAAAGCTTCCCGGTGCCCCGGAGGTGATGGATGCCTCCAAAAACGCCACCCGGCAAATTGAAATTGATACCGAGGAAGTCTCTCAGACCGGTGACGGCCCGAAAATCGGGGATTCCGATTCCTGGGGCAACAACGACCAAACCATGCAGATCAATGCCGAGGCCCTGGAAACCGGTCCTCAGGAGCCAGTGTCAAAGGTAAAGGTTGACGACCATAGCAAAATGACCCAACAGGCCACGCGGGTGGCCACGGGTCAAATTCCGAAAATTAAAGACAGCGAGGTGCAGAAAGCCGGTGGTTCCGCCGGTGGTTCCAAGGAAGCTTTGGAAAACGCTGACAAAGAATTGCAGGGAAACAACGACCAAACCATGGAAATCGATGCGGACGCTCTCCGGACCGGACCCATCGAAAAACAGGATCTGGTGACGGACGGGGACGACGCGGACATGAACGACCGCACCATGCAGATCAGCGCCGACGCCCTCAGCACCGGCCCCATCGAAAAACAGCTCCAAGATGCCGACGCAGAAGAAGACGCGGGCATGAACGACCGCACCATGCAGATCAGCGCCGATGCCCTCAACACCGGCCCGATCGAAAAACAGCTCGAAGAGGCCGATGCGGAATTGAAAGGCAACAACGATCAGACCATGGAAATTGATCCGGAGGCCTTTCAGACCGCCAACCTCTCCCGGGAAGAGCTTGAGAAGGCCGATCAGCCCGACATTATGTCGCAGGAAACCATGCGGATGGAAAGCCTGGAGGATGACGAGGCCCCCTCTGAAGAGGACTTCAATGCCGCCACCGCTGAGCTGGATCAGCCGGATGAAAGCGGAGATACCGGTAAAGTGAAAGACACATTCAACGCCATGACCATGGCGATGGATCCGAGTGAACTGGCCCGGGAACTGGAAAAAGATAAAACCCAGCCCACGCCGGTTTCGGATGAGGACCGGAATCAGACCATGGATCTTTCGGATGTGAAACCGAAAACCATTCTGATAAAACGCCCCTCTCAGAACGAAGCGCCTTCCGCCCCGACGGTTAAAACCGTTCGTCCCGATGCACAAACGGTGCGGACCAGTCGGCCCGCGCCCGGTGAAGCACCGGCTGCTGGTGGATCAGACGGGAAAACCGTCAAGCTCCGGCGTCCCGGAGGCGCAGGTCCCCGGCCTGGTGCTCCGGTGTCACGGATGGCATCCAATGCCGGCCTCGAAATCAGTGAAGACGGCAGTGTCGCCGCCAAAGCCAAAGTCAAAGCCCCCTCACTGGGCCCTGCATGGCTGGCCCTCAGCGTTCTTACGCTCCTTATCATGTGCGGAGCCCTCTGGATTGCCCTGGCCATCAATATGCCCGAGCTGCCCATGCCCGGACGGATCGTCAACGAATTCGGGGAAATCCTCCCACTTTCCTCCTGATTTCCCCTGAAAACCTGAAAAGGTTGAACGCGCCGGATTGACCCGGCGCGTTTTGCATGTAAAGAAGAGAACCATCGTTACCGAATTTCAAACCCAAGTATAAGGAGAGCACATCATGGCTGGAAAAACCATTGAAGCCAATCAGAACAACTGGCAAAGCGACGTTTTAGAATCTTCCGTACCCGTACTGGTCGATTTCTGGGCCGAATGGTGCGGCCCCTGCCGCGCGATCATCCCCACCCTGGATCAGCTCGCCGAAGAATACGACGGCAAACTCAAAGTCGCCAAAGTGAATGTGGACCAAAACCGGGAACTGGCCCAACAGTTCGGCGTGCGCTCCATTCCTTTCCTGCTGATCATCAAAGACGGCAAAGTGGCCGAACAAATGGTCGGGGCGCTCAGCAAACCTCAGTTTGTTGAAAAAATCACTCCCCACCTGGGCTGATCACCCCAATGTCCGGCAGCTCATTCGGTTCTCTTTACCGTGTCACCACCTTCGGCGAATCCCACTGCGCCGGCGTGGGGGCGATTGTTGACGGGTGTCCACCCGGACTGTCCCTGACAGAGGCGGACATTCAGACCCAGCTCACCCGGCGCCGCCCGGGTCAGAGCAAAGTTAACACCCCCCGCGATGAAAAAGACCGGGTTAAAATCCTGTCCGGCACCGAAAACGGCGTAACCCTGGGCACGCCCATCGGATTGTTTGTGCCCAACGAGGACCAGCGGCCCAAGGATTATGGCGAAATGAGCCGCATCCCCCGCCCCTCGCACGCCGATTTCACCTATGAAAAAAAATACGGGGTCCGCGCCAGCAGCGGGGGCGGGCGGAGCAGCGCCCGGGAAACCATCGGCCGGGTGGCCGCCGGTGCCATCGCCGAAAAATGGCTCCGGGAAACATTCGGCATCGAAATTGTCGCCTGGGTCAGCAGTTGCGGTGAACTGGACGCCGGAGCGGTCTGCCCGGAGACTCTCACCCGCGATGAGGTTGATCAAAACATCATCCGCTGTCCCGACCCCGCTGCGGCCGAAAAGATGATAGAACGGGTGACCGCGCTTCGCGAAGAGGGCGATTCCATTGGCGGCACCCTGACCTGTGTCGTCCGGAATGCGCCGGTGGGACTGGGCGAACCCGTTTTCGACAAGCTGGAGGCAAAACTGGCCCAGGCGATGATGTCCATCCCCGCCACCAAAGGTTTTGAAATCGGCTCCGGATTTGCGGCCGCAACCATGACCGGATCCGCCCACAACGACGCCTTCGTCATGAAAAACGGCCGCCTCGGCACCCGCACCAACCACAGCGGCGGGATACAGGGCGGCATTTCCAACGGCGAACCCATTCTGTTCCGGATCGCCATCAAACCCCCGGCCACCATCAGCAGGGCGCAGCCCACCGCGGATTTTGACGGAAAAGACACCGTGCTGGAAGCCAAAGGACGTCACGATCCGTTTGTCGTCAACCGGGCCGTGCCCATTGTCGAAACCATGGCCGCCCTGGTGCTCATGGACATGGCACTGATCCAACGGGCGAGACGGTAAATCCACTCCCCAAATCCACTCCCCTAATCCACTCCTGGTGCATCCTCCCGGAGTTGGTTCTGCGCGGAATAGGCCCGTAACGGGGAATTGTGGTTCTGTGCGATTTTGATGCGGCTGAAAATTCTTCAGTGAGAGATGATTTACGGCTGATTTTTCTAACATCGAAGTCCGACCCTAACAATAATCAAAAATGACCAACGGGTGGCTACGCCGGACAACGGATGCTAAAAAATCCGAAAGCCTTTTAAAAAA
>PXDP01000428.1 GCA_003565035.1 PVC group bacterium
GGATGAAGAAGAAAAACCCGCGAACTTGCCACGCCAGCGGCGTGGTGGCAGAGCCGTCCCGCGAATGTGCAGGGGGAAGAGGGTGATGGGAGAAGGCTGAGAGGCTCCGGAAAGAAAAACCCTGAGGGCACTGATTTCACTGAAGGTTTTGAGTCAAGAATGGCATCGGAGGGGCGAATTTATTCGCCCACTTTGTTCCTTTTTTGATTCCCTTGGTTATGTTGGACCCGCTTTGTTTTTTGGGGGTTACCACGCGGAATTCCGCTGACCGCGTTGGGGGTCCGGTTCCGGCGGGGGCACCGGGGTGGGGGTCGGCGGCGGTTCGTGGCCCCCGACGCGCATGAGGCGGAGCCGTCTTGGGCCCTGAGGGTATAACAAATATAAATTGCTCTGTCCTTCGATCGCAACGACCCGGGTAGACAGTCTTAGTCGGAGATCGTTGTCTGCTCAGTCATCAAAAGATGTGCGCAGGGGCCTCATACGGTGGGAGCGGCCGGCACCGCTGCTGTGGATCCAGAAGAGATTGATACTGTCGGGGCGGATATACTGCACACCGTTATAGGACTGCCGCCAGCGGCCTTCTTCATCCTGATAGAAAAGTTGTGCGCCGAAACGGGTATTTCCGTTTACGACGCGTTCCTGGAGGGTACGTCTGGGAATAGAGAGGGTGGCATAAGGAGCCAATGTATGGACCTCATTCTGAACGACCATTTGAATTGTGGTGTCGGTTCCATTAAAAAACGTTCCCATTCCGGGGCGGAGACGCCGGGGATCAAAATTCAGCACACTGGCTTCGATTTGTCCGCTGCCGGTGCGTCGTTCGGGAAACAGGACAATGACGGCACGGTTCCAGGCGGGGGGAATTGTGACTTCGAAAAACGGGCGGGTGGTGGTTTCCGCGCTTGCGGCGGTGTTTTCTTCTGAAGGCATTGTGTCCCGCCGATGAAATTCAAACCGCTGCGTGTGCGGGACACGGACGGCGGGTCCCATAACGCCCCGCGCCGCACGGAACGTCGTTTCGGTTGATCCGGACTTGAGGAAAATATTCGGGAGGTGTTCGATCTGCGTGTCGCGGGAAAGCAGACCGGTTCTGGGCCAGACGTACAATTGAAGCTCAATGTCATTCGCGTGGGCGGGTCCGAAAAGGATCAGGAACCCTAAAAAAAACGGAATTTTGATAGAAAGCATTAAGCGGGACATATGATTAAATTTCATCCTCGCTCAGCCAGCGGAATCCGATGACCCGGAAACGGCGGCCGAACAGTTGGTTGATAGGAGAAAGATCCTCTGGAAGATCGCCGGGCCCGTTGGCCAGGGGATCTGCGGGATCGTGGACGAGATATTCCCCGAAACGCTGCACGATGATTTCGCACCAGGCCCGGGCCCCCGGGGTGTCACCCTGGCCGTAACTGCCATACGCCCGGATCTTGAACGTGTCGGACCGGGGTTGGATAAAGCCGCCAATTTTTGCGAGAATATCCTGCTGGATGATGGTGCCGGGTGCGCCAAGGTTGGAGAGGGTGTTGTCAATGTTTTCGATATAGCGGCCCATCAAATAGGGTGTTGTTCCGTCAGAGCGCATATGGGTCATATCCCAGTTGTCCTCGCTGACGACGGTGGTACCGTCCAGGGAGCTGAACGCGACCGCATGATTAATCCCGGAACGGTCGATGGCCTGTTGCAAGGCACCTTTTTTGCGGTGTTCGGCCACGGGGGACGAGGGGTCCCGGTTGATAAAATCGGCCAGGGAGTAGAAGGGGCCCCGTTCGCGAATGGCCTCCACAATGGAGACGGCGAGGCCGGTGTTATTGTCCGGGTCCCAGATTTCATCCGGGCTCAGACGCCGGTAGCCGCGGTAAAAACTTTCGGAGAGATAATCATCCCCCTGTGAAGGAGAAAAGGCTGGACCTTTGGGCAGAGTTTGGCGGGTGAAAGGGATTTGGTCATCATCATCAAATACATCGACCACGTCGGAGGGCAGGTCAGTGACCTCCAGACCGTAAAAGGATCCCAGCAGGGCGGCCCAAGCGGCAACGCTGGTGGAGTTGATGTTGAAGGCCCCGTCCACCAGCAAGCGGTTGGCGGAGAGGTGAAAATCCCGATCGATTTCGTCCGCTTCCCACTGCAGACGGCTGTTGGCCTGACCGGTGAGCATGTAGTCATCCCAGAGCGCGTGATTGAGAAAGAAGGACTGGTCGTAGGTAGGGATTTGCCGAAAGCTTCCGTACTGTCTTTCGGTAAGCCCGGGGGTAAAGCGACCATTCCAGGCTGAGGAATGAAGGGAGGGGAAACCCTGATTGTGATGGGCCAGATTTTCCGTGTAGAGGCTTCGGAAGGTTTGGGTTGAAGGGATGAGCGGATTCGCGGCTGAGCCGCCTATTGCATAGACCGGGTTGATGTCGGCGGCGAGAAAGGTCGTGTCGTTGTGATGAAACATGTCCATGTACCCGCGGTCATAATTGTCTCCGGTTCTGGATTGGGACATCCCGTAGGAATGCAACTGGGCATGCATCAGCTGGCCCAGAGACCCGAGATCTTCATAATTTCGCGGTATTTCAAGCAGCACGGCCCGGCTGTTGATGGTGTTTCGGCCCTGATGCCCGATGTTCACCTCACGGTTATTCGGGCCGGAGGCATAATTCAGGGGATCCAGCAGTTCTTGATCCTGGGCCATTCCGCCAATCCAGGTGGGGGTGTTTCCAATACCGCCTCTGCGCAGCGGCCTGACGGAAAGCGGGTCCGGTCCGGTCCAGGTGGTGACGGGATTGTAATGAGACAACCAGGGAATGTCGACCATCATTTGCGGATCGCCGCCTTCAATACCATGATCGGGCATCCGCATGGCGAACATCCAGCCGAAACTCAGACTGAGCGCATTGTCGTGGTCGCCGGTCGTGAAGGGACCACTGGGCATGCTGATATTACTAGGGTTCAAATTCGTAGTGGTTCCCAGGAAAATCGGAGGTTCGTTGTTGATGGGGAATGCATTGTCCCTACCGCCAAGGGGGTCTCCAAAGAAGGCGGTGGGGAGTTCGGGCTCGATGCCGGAAATGACGATGAAAGGGCGGGCCTGATTTCCGTAAACGGGTCCAGCATGAGGCGGGGTTGTATGGAACGCAATAATGCCCCTTCCAGGATCCCGAATATCACTGGCTAAAGAATACCCCCGGGTCACGTCCCCGGGTAAACTTCCCGCCATTCCGAGCCGGACTTCCAGAATGTCCCAACTGGTGTTAATCCCGCTTCGGTCCACAGCGACGGAATCTGCGGGAGTGAAATCCTGCTGACTGTATCCGCCGCCGGGACGGGCAGGGGATTCATAGATAATACCATGCTCGTTGTAGGTGAGCGGAAAAACCTTTTTATTGCGCCAGCGTTCCTGTGTGTCCGGCTGTCTTTTGCGGATGAACCAGGGGTTGATGGGGAACTGATTTGAATTTGTGCCATGGGTACCGCCGCTGGAGGACCATCGGTGCATCATTTGGGCCGCATAATTATTTATAGCGGGTTGAGCGTAATCGTCCGAATTGACCGAAGCGTACTCTTGCCCCATGCCGTTGACCCCCGCAATGTTAAACTCATGGGTACGGACAACATTCGGACTGCCATATTCGCGATATTGAAAGGATGGCATGGGATAAACCGGCCAGAGATCATGCGTTTGGCGTGTGTTGGGGGCGTTTTCCTGATATTCGGCCCGAAAATGAAGGTTTTTTGTGTAATCATGTACCGGCTCTGTCGGTTCGGGCATATTATTGTGATTGGAGGAGAAGGGGGCAATCCAGCCTCCGGCTTCGGTTTTGGTCCGGTAGGTCAGATTTTCCTCCAGATACAAGCTGTATCCGCCGTCATTGCTTAATCCTTCCACCATCGGGAAATAGGAGGCTTCCGCACGGGGATCTTCCAGATAAGCACCGCCCTGCTGATCACTCTCCCGGCTTTGCAGCACACCGGTGTCCCAGGGGATCAGGGAATAGCCACTGGAATGCCAGGCCCGACGGCCTGAATGGCCGGTGGAGGACCCTCGGTCCATAAATCGGAGCCGGTGATGTTCGCCCAGTTCAAACCAGACGGTTTCTCCGGGTTCATAGATTCGTTCGGGAAAGCGTAAAAGGATCGCATATTGAGAGCTGGTGGGATCTTGACCCTGTATATCCCGTGACAGTGTGTTGAAGGGCAGTCTTGGCCTGAACTGATGGGGCGGCATCCAGTAACCCCCTAGTTCACTGGTTTGATTATGGTAGGTGGGATGCCTGACCCGGAAATACAGTGGAACCCCGGCAAGCTGATTTAATCCAAACAGACTGGACATATAAAGCTCCGGCATGCGGATCCGGGTGTTGTAAGGGTTCCACATGGCGACGGCGGGCAGAATATGAAAGCGAACGATGTAATTGCTGCCCTGGGTATCCAGACTGAAGCGGAAGCGGTAATGGATTCGGATTGGCACGGCACTGACCCCATACTGCGATCCGCCCCGATGGCGCTCCGCATCCACAACGAAGTTTTCCCCGCTGCCACTGCCGCGATGCTCGGCGTACGCCATGTATTGCAAAAGTTGACGCCATTGAGGGCCTCCGGGGTCGCCCACGGTGTCACTGCGATTGGCACTGTAGGTGCTTGGCGGATAAATTTTGTGCATATCCAGCCACTGCCCCACGTTTTGCCAGTTGTTATGGGTAATGTTTCCACTGAGCTGGGTTTCCCGCAGGGGCAGGGCGCGGTTCAGAACTTCATTATGCATGTTCTGACTTTGCAGGAGCAGACTTTCCTCCAGTCGGCGCTGTTGCCGCAAGGTATTAAAGGCGATCAGTTCCTGGTATTCCGGCAGCGAAAGGCTGATGCCGGTATCGCCGGCATCTATGGCCGCTTCGATGATGGCGGTCAAATCCCGTTTAAGTCCCCCCCGTTTCATGTTCACCGGAAGGCCCAGTGAATGTGAAGTCACGGAATGAAAGAAATTTTTATAGACATTTTCGTCAAGCTCTGGATTCAGGGCCTGTGCGAGAATACCCCATTGCGGATCGGAGTGAACCCTGGCGGTGAAGTCACGGTGATCGGGATTTTCCGGGTCGAGGCCGGGAACGATCCATTCCGGTCCAAAGCGCTGGGCATTGGAAAGACTCCATGGGTTTTCATCTGTGTCCCGGTAGGGATCTGTCATGTTCAGCTTGGCCTTCATGTTTTCATCTGAAACCCAGAAGGCAAATTCGCCGGCGGTACTACCGCCGGGTGCAGTAACGGGTTCGGTCCGGGCGGCAACAAATTCCTCATTGGAGGAGCCGGGGCCCACCATCAATGCAAAATTTTCCCGGGGGACGGGGACACCTGCGGCATTGAGGTCCAGGGTGATATCGGTGAGGGGGTCGAAGTCCGCGATACCGGAGGTCAGCCAGGTTAACCGCTCCTGAAAGCGGGGATTGATGGCCAGAGCACCCTCATCTTGAATAAACTCGGCCGCGTCCCGAATTGTGGAGAATTGCCGGTTGTAGAACGGGACGGCATCCACCTCCTCCGGGAGCAGATCCTCCTCAACCCATGCGGAAAGTGTAATCCGCTGATCCGGCCCGGCAGCGACCTGGAGCCTGGCAATGGCCAGTTCGGCCCCCAGTCGCGCGTTGGCGCGGGCCTGCATGAGTTCCTGGTGGGCAACGGCTTTGCGGAGTTCCATCCGCACGACCACAACGAGGCTCAGAACCATGACGAGCAGGAGACTCACGACGAGGAGGGTGACCAGAAGGGCGCTGCCGGACGAGCGGGAGACGGATTTTGTGGGGGGAGGAATTTCTGACATAATTACATCATACCCCAATCGAAGCTGGATCGTTAAGAAAAAACGGCGGGTATTTTCGCTGCAAATAGGTTTTAATTAACTTGGAGTTTAAACTAACTCTTAATCAGACAGGCCGAATTTGCGGTGCAGTTCGCGGAAGCCCATGTGGATGAGGGTGGGACGGCCGAAGGGGGTGGTATAGGGCATGCGGCAGTGCTGGAGGTCGTTGACCAGTTGTTTGAGCATGGGTTCGGGCAGGGTGCCGCGGCTGCGGGCGGCCAGGCGGCAGCAGGAGCGGGCGAGGGCTTCGCGCATGGCTTTGGGGGTGTCGATGCGGGCGGCACCGGTGTCGAGATCGCGGGCCAGCGCCTGTAGGACGGGTTCCGGAGCGGCATCGCCCATCCAGGCCGGGAGCGCTTCGATGATAAAGCTGTCACCGCCGAAGGGTTCGATACCGAATCCGAGGGCTCTGGCTTCCTCCAGACGGGCGCGGAGCGTTCCGGCTTCGTCAGGCGTGCAGGTGACGGTTTCGGGCAGGAGAAGGGGCTGGGACGCGGGGACGCCTTTTTGCAGTTCGTCCATCGCCTGTTCATAGAGTACCCGCTCGCGGGCGGCTACGGGGTCCATAATCACCAGGCCGTCTTCGGTCTCCAGCAGGACAAAGCGGTTGCCGGTAATGCCAAGAATTTCGGCATGATGCCAGGGGCCCCGGGGGAGTGCGGCGTTCGGAGTGCGGAGTGTGGAATGGGGCGTTTCGGGTGACGAATGGGGCGTTTCGGGTGATGAATGGGGCGTTTCGGGTGATGAATGGGGAGTGACGAATGACGATTGGA
>PXDP01000093.1 GCA_003565035.1 PVC group bacterium
ATTACACTGCGTTCGGCATTCGCCGTCCGCTGGGCCAATCGGCGATTGGCGGTCCGAAAATTCTTGCACCCCGAAGCGGGTGCCCTCACCGTAGCCATGGGTTGGCGCGAATGCGCCCACCCATGGAATTGTCACAGCGTCATGGCGCAGTCTGAAGGACTGCCTCACCGATTCCACGGTACGCAGGCAGGGTGATGCAGTCCTTCAGACTGCGCCTGGGTTTATGGATGCATTAAAACATTAAAATACCTGATGAAATTACAGGGTTTATAGAAAAGCATTGCCGGGTGCGGGGGATTTGGGCAATATGGGGATATGAACGTTGCGCACAACTCCGAAGGATTACGATGACCGATCCGGCTCCGGTTTCAGGGCTGAGGGCCTATTGGCGTTTGCTGCGGCCGTATCAGTGGTCGAAAAATACGCTGCTGTTTTTACCGCTGCTGCTGGCGCATGAGGTGATGTGGGGGGAGAAGCTCGGTGAATTGCTTTTGGCGATTGTCTGTTTTTCGCTGGCGGCTTCGGCGGTGTATGTGCTGAACGATTTTGTGGATGTGGAGGCGGACCGGCGGCATCCCCGCAAACGCTTCCGGCCACTGGCCTCGGGAGCGGTGCCCCGGGGGCGGGCCCTGCCGTTGTCGCTCCTGCTGGCGGTGCTGGCGCTGGCAGGCGGCTCGCTGCTGTTGCCCCCGCCCTTTGGCTGGGTACTGGCGGGCTATCTGGCCGCGAACCTGGCCTACAGCTTCTGGTGCAAACATTTGCCGATTCTGGATGTGGTGGTGCTGACGCAGATGTATGTGGTGCGGATTGTGGCGGGCGGGGTGGCGGCGGATGTGGCGGTGACGGACTGGCTGCTGGGCTTCAGTCTGTTTCAGTTTCTGTCGATTGCCTTCGCGAAACGCTTTGCGGAACTCTGGGAGGCGCGGGCCGCCGGCGGGGAAGAAGGGGCGATGATCCGCGGATACCGGCTTGGGGATCTGGCGGTGGTGCGGATTCTGGGGGTGAGTTCCGGGATGCTGGCGGCGCTGGTGATGGCGCTGTATATCCGCAGTCCGGATGTGCTGCGGCTCTACGCGGAACCGAAGCTGCTGTGGCTGGTGTGTTCGGTGCTGATTTTCTGGAACGGGCGCCTGTGGCTGCTGGCTGAACGCGGGGAGATGTCGGACGATCCGGTGGCCTTCGCGCTGCGGGATAAAGCGAGCTATTGGGCGGGTCTGTTTATGGTCGGGGTGATCGCGGCCGCAAAAGTGCTGGAGTTTTGAGGTTCAGTCCCCCAGGGCAATGCGCTGGATGTCGAAGGGGCGCATATTGGCCTGGCGGAAGCGCTCCTGCGCCCAGGCGATATCGTAGGTCACTCGGCGGTGCACAATCGAGCGGTCGGCGGGATTGAACAGGCAGTAGGCGGCGCGGGGATCGCCGTCGCGGGGCTGGCCGACACTGCCGACGTTGATGGTGTATTGTTTGCCCTCTTTCAGAAGGTAGGGGGTGTCGTCGGGATGGATGCCGTGCACATCGCCGCCGCCTTTTTCCCAAATGACCGGAACATGGGTGTGACCGTGGAAACTGAGGCGGCCGGGCTGATTTTCCAGACAGGACTCCGCGTCTTCGAAATCCATGATGTAGTGGAAGGTGGCCGGCTGGTAGTAGGTGGAGTGCACAATGCAGAAATCATCGATTTCGCCATCAAGCGGGCGGGCACTGACCCAGTTGATGTCGTCGCGGTCGAGTTCTTTGAGGGCCAGGCGCAGGGAGGGGGTCAGTTCGGTGCCGACATCGCTGAGGGTTCGCCAGGCGAGCATGAGCATCATGAGTTCATGATTGCCGAGAACGGTTTCCTGGCAGAGCGCGCGGATCCGCTTGACGCAGGCGCCCGGGCAGGGGCCGTATCCTACGACATCGCCGAGGCAGAAGACTCGGGTGACCGGAAAGTCCTCCATGTCTTCGAGGACAGCCTCCAAGGCATCCAAATTCCCGTGGATGTCGCTTAGAAACGCAGTGAGTCCGCCGGGTGGTTCATCTGCGGTCCCGCCGGAGGAAGGGTCTCCTGTGTGCATTTCACGAAATTAGCATTTTGGGGGTATATTGTAAAGGTGAGAAAAAGCTGGAAATACATTGATCGCTTTGTCATACCAATTTAAAGATTTTTCAAAAACAGGAATATGGTATGGTTAAAATTCTTTTAGTTGATGATGAGCCGAGCATCCTTTCGGTGCTGAACACGCTTTTGAAGGGACAGGGTTTTGAGGTTCTACCCGCAATGGGCGCGGAGAAGGCGCTGGAGCTTCTGCGGACGGAGGCCTTTGATCTGATGATCACGGATGTGAGAATGCAGCCGATCGACGGGCTGGAGCTTCTCAAAAAAGCGAAAAGCCTTCAGCCGTCGCTGGCGGTGATTATGATTACCGCGTTTGGCTCTGTGGAATCCGCCGTGGAGGCGATGAAGGTGGGGGCGTATGATTATGTGACCAAGCCGTTCAAGGTGGATGAGTTGATGATCACGGTGCAGCGGGCGCTGGAGTACCGCCGGGCGATTTCGGAGAATCAGGAGCTGAAGGCGCAGTTGCAGGCGCGGTACGGGTTTGAGAACATGGTGGCGGAGAGCGCGGCGATGCGGAAGATCTGTCATATGATCCAACGGGTCGCGCCGACGGATCAGACGGTGCTGATTGGGGGAGAGAGCGGGGTGGGGAAAGAGGTGATTGCCAAGGCGATTCATGCGAACAGCGTGCGGAGCGGTCGGAATTATGTGCCGATCAACTGCGCGGCGCTGCCGGAGCCGTTGCTGGAATCGGAACTGTTCGGGCATGTGAAGGGTTCCTTTACGGGTGCGTCGTCGGATAAAGAGGGGTTGTTTGAGACGGCGGACGGGGGAACAATTTTTCTGGACGAAATCGGGTCGATGACGCTGAACCTGCAGGGGAAACTGCTGCGGATTCTGCAGGAGCGGGAGCTGCGCCGCGTGGGGGGAACCAAGCAGATTCCGGTGGATGTGCGGGTGATTGCGGCGTCGAACGAGGATTTGGAGGGGCTGATTGCGGCGGGGAAGTTCCGGGAGGATCTGTTTTATCGGCTGAGCGTGATTCCGATGACGATTCCGCCGCTCCGGGAGCGTCCGGACGATGTCCTGCCGCTGGTGTTTCATTTTCTGCGGCTGGTGGTGGGTGCGCAGGAGCCTTTGCCTGAGATTACGCCAGAGGCGCAGATTGTTCTGGAGGGATACAGCTGGCCGGGCAATGTCCGGGAGCTGGAAAACGCAGTGCGCCATGCCTGTACCTTCGCGGACGAGGGGAAAATCACGGTGGAGGATCTGCCGGCGAAGATCGTGCAGCGCTCCGGGGTTCCCCGGACAGGGAGCGGCGCCTCCGGTGGCGGGGGGGATGTCTGCGCGGTTCATGCGGGGAAATCCCTGAGGGGCTTTTTGCGGGAAATTGAAAAAGACTTTATCCTGCACGCGATCCGACGGCATCAGGGCGATAAAGACAAGGCCGCAAAGGAATTGAAGGTGAGTCTGGCGACCCTCTACCGCAAATTGCCGGATCCGGCGGGCTGAAAATCTTAAATCTGCTTTTCACTCGGGGATTGGGCTGGTATGGGGGAGGCTCTTATTTAACCCTAAAGGATTTTTGCTCATGAACCGACCGATCCAACGCGCTCTGCTGAGTGTATCCGATAAAACCGGAATTCTTGAATTTGCCCGCGGCCTGCATGAAAAAGGCGTGGATTTGCTGTCCACCGGCGGCACCGCCAAAGCCATCCGTGACGCGGGGATTCCAGTGCGGGACATCTCGGAGTTTACCGGGTTTCCGGAAATGCTCGACGGGCGGGTGAAAACGCTGCATCCCAAGGTGCACGCGGGCCTGCTCTATCTGCGGGGAGACGAGGCGCACGAAAAGACCATGGCCGAGCATTCGCTGGCCCCGATTGATCTGGTGTGTGTGAACCTGTACCCTTTCGAGGCCACCGTGGCCAAAGCGGATGTGACCTTTGAGGATGCGATTGAGAACATCGATATCGGCGGACCGACCATGCTGCGTTCCGCTGCCAAAAACATGAAATTTGTCACCGTCGTGACCGATCCGGCCGATTATGACCGGGTTCTGGCGGAAATGAGCGAAAACGACGGTGCGACCACCGAGCCCTTCCGGTTGCGGCTGGGTCAGAAGGTGTTTGCCCGGGTGGCTTCTTACAATGCGGCGATTGCGCAGTATTTGGCCGCCCACGTGCCCGGCGGCGAGGCTCCGGCTCCGTTTGTGCTTACTCTGAATGACTGTATGCCGCTGCGGTACGGCGAAAATCCGCATCAGCCCGCGCGTCTGTACCGGGAGGCTCCGGGTGCGGAAGCGAGCGTGGCGCATTGTGAGCAGTTGCACGGCAAGGAGATGTCCTACAACAACTATCTGGACGGGAACGCGGCCCTGGAGGCGGCCCGCGAGTTGGTGGGTGCACCGGGTGCGGCCATCATCAAACACACCAATCCCTGCGGATTTGCGACCGGAGTCACGTTGCGGGAAGCGCTGGAAGCCGGATGGGCCGGTGATCCGGTGTCGGCTTTCGGTTCGGTGATCGCAGTGACCACGGCGGTAGATGCCGAGGCGGCGGACTTTTTGGCCCCGCGCTTTGTGGAGGTGATTATTGCTCCTGATTTCACGGCGGAGGCCCTGGAAAAACTTACCGCGAAGAAAAACCTTCGTCTGCTTAAACTGCACGCGCCGTTTGAGGCGGCCCGTTCGGGGCAGACTCTGCGTCAAATTGGCGGGGGACTGCTGGTGCAGTCGCGCGACAACGAAACGATGGCCTCCTGGAAGGTGGTGAGCGAGGCGGGCTTCCCGGACAACATGGCCAAGCTGGCGGATTTCGGGGTCAAGGCCTGCAAGCACGTGAAATCCAATGCGATTCTGCTGGTGCGGGAGTATGCGGACGGGCGTTTTCAGACGCTCGGCATGGGGGCGGGTCAGCCGAACCGCGTTGATTCGGTCAAGAAACTGGCCATTGCCCGTGCGCATGAGAATATCCGTCTGATGCATGAGGCGGGCGATGGCGGGGATTTGGATTTGGAGGCGTTTACCGCCAAGATCATGGGGGAATGCATTCTGATCTCCGACGCGTTTTTTCCGTTTGCCGACAACATTGATGCCGCCAACGAAGCCGGGATCCGTTTTATTGTGGAGCCGGGCGGGTCGGTGAAGGATGACGAGGTGATTGCCGCCTGTGACAAATACGGGATTGCCATGGCCTTCACCGGAATGCGGCACTTCCTGCACTAGGATGAATTATGCGCACAATCGCTCTGATTTCCGTTTGTCTGATGCTTGCCGGTTGCGGAGGCCGGGAGGAGGCGGTGCGCCCCGGTCGGGGCGTGGCGGCGGAGGAGCGGGGGCCGGTGGTGCGGGTATTTCCCAGCGGCCGCGAATCCGTGGAGGCTCGTCACGGTCTGTGGCGGGGATTTGACGAATCCGGCCTGCGCCGCTGGGAGGTGCGTTATACCCGCGGCAATCCCGGTGGCGCGTATCGCGAGTGGGACGCCGAGGGCACCCTGCTCGCGGAGTGGAGCTACAGTTGGGACGGGGAGCTGAGCGGCTGGCTGCGCTGGACCGATGGGTTTAAATACGAACTGGGGGAGGATTTGCCTGATTTTGATGTGATCGGGCGGGCCGACAAACTCCGCGCCTGGGCGGAGGCCCAATCAGAATTATTCCTGAATCCGTGAGACCGTTGCCGGGATAACGCTTCGTTGCTATCCCTATCGGGCCTTGGGTCGGCTTACTTTTTCAAATGCCCCTGCAGCATCTTCACGAAATCCTCGGGGGATTCGCCGCGGTAGCCGAACTGTGCAACGCGTTCGCCCTTGGCATCGAGCAGGACCATGGTGGGGTAACCGCGAATGCCGTGTTTTTGGGCCAGGGCCTGATTCGCGCGCTGCTGGCTTTGGGACAGTTTTTTGCGGCGGGGGAAATCCGCAATCTGCAGGACCAGAGATTCGTTGGCGAATTCTTTGAAGGCCCGCTTCTCAAAAACTTCCCGTTCCAGTCTCATGCAGGGCGGACACCAGTCTGATCCGGTAAACAGAAGCAGCACCGGCAGATTCAGTTCGGCGGCCTCCTTGAGTGCGGCTTCGCCGTTGGGATTCCAGTCGGTCTTTCGGGGGGCCGCCGCCGCAGGAGTGCTGCTTCCATGGACGGTGCCGCGTACATACTGTTGATCCTCCTCACTCAGGCTGGCAAGCTGAAGATTCAGCACCCGCGCGTCGGGCGTCATGACTGTGGCCTGAACGCCGTCGGCCGAAAGCATTTGGGCTTCCAGAGTGCGGCCGTCCTGATTGGTCCAGGTTCGCATGGGCTGCTGAGCGTGCAGGAAGATGAAGTTCAGGACAAAGAAAAGCGCAGGCAGGAGGTTTTTCATGGCACGTGTTTCCGGGGGGTTGGAAACAGGGTAATCCTCCAGATCACCGCGGGCAAGCCGGAAATATCAGATTTTTCCCGCTGCGTTTCCGCCGCCCCGCACAACGGTGACGATTTGTGCCGCGAGGACCCGGTTGGGAACCACGGTGGTGGCCTCTTCGGTGCGGATATGGGTGGCGGCGGCG
>PXDP01000401.1 GCA_003565035.1 PVC group bacterium
CCGAATTCTCCGTCGATGCCCCCATCGCAAACTCATCCATGTTCACCCGCCCGAACAGCACCGCGCCCGCCTCCCGCAACTTCGCCACACACGTCGCGTCATACGGCGACACATAGCCCTCCAGCAATTTTGACGCGCACCGGCACGACTGCCCCTTCACATTCAGCAAATCCTTGATCGCCACCGGAATTCCCAGCAGGGCCCCCGAGGCCCCCGCCGTCCGCCGGCGGTCCGCCGCATCCGCCTGCGCCAGCGCATCCTCCACGTTCACGTCCACATAGGCCTTCACCTGCGGATCCACCGCCGCAATCCGCTCCGCCACCGACGCCACGACCTCGCGCGAAGAGCACGCCCCCGACGCCAGCAACGCCTGCAACTCCCCAACCGATTTTTCATAAAGTTCAGACATAATTCTTTCCTATTCAATCATTTGCGGAACTCGAACCAACTGCTGCACCGAAGCCGGCGCATTCCCGATCATCTCCCCGGGCTCCAGCGAAGCCTCCACCACATCCTCCCGGAACACATTCTCCAGCGGATGCGGATGCGACAGCGGCTCCACGCCGTCCAGATCCAGTTCATCGAGCTGGTGAACAAACGCCAGCACATCATCCAACTGCGATGCCAGCGCCGCCACCTCATCCTCCGACAAGTCAATCCGGGCCAGCTTCGCCACATAGCGCACATCAATATGATCTGTATCCGTTGTATTCATACCCCGCTCGCTACCGGGAGAAACCGCACAGGTCAAGCGCGCAACCACCCAACGCAAGCGTAACAAACCGCTTTTCTTTTCAAACCGAGTCGCTATGGAACACGATCTGCTATTTTTTTACACGTCAACCCCAACTCCATCCAAAAGGAACGCCCCCATGAGCGAAACCCCCACCCCTCCCAAATCCATCCTCTCCGCCGAACTCGAAGTCGTCGGCACCATCAAAACCTCCGGTTCCGTCCAGATCGACGGCCGCGTCGAAGGCGAAGTCATCTCCCAGGGCGATGTCATCCTCGGCAAATCCGGAACCGTCAAAGGCAACCTCAACGTCAACTCCATCAGCGTCTCCGGCACCATCCAGGGCAACATCACCGCCAAAGACCGCATCGAACTCAAATCCACCGCCCGCCTGATGGGCGATATCAAAGCCAAACGCCTCGCGGTCGAAGACGGTGTCACCTTCGTCGGTAAATCCGAAGTCAATCCCACCGGCCAGCCGATCAAATTCGACGATGTCCCGGCCAAAACCCCCGAAAACGCCCAAAGCGGCAATCAGGGCGGAAATCAAGGCGGCAACCAAGGCGGCAACCAGGGCGGACAGCAGGACAACAACCGCAAGTAATCGGCGTACCCGCCGATGGCGTCCAAAAAAACCAAAGTGGTGGATGGATTCACGGCCATCCGCGCGGCCCAGGAGGCCGCGCGGCATGGTCATGGAGATCCTTTGCGCCCGGACGCCGAGAAAAAAACCGACACCCCCCGCTCCCAACCGGCCGCCAAAGCCGGCACCCGCATCGGCAAATCGGTCATGCCGACCAAACGCGAGATCATCTGCCCGCAATGCGGCTACGTCTCCGAGGTCACCGGCAAACTCCAGCTCTTCGTGTGCCAGGGCTGCCGCCACCGCATGAAACTCGACGATGTCACCCTCCCCGAGGGCGACTGGTCCGGCGAACTCGAAACCGGCGGCGACGTCACCGTCCCGGCCGGCACCCGGCTCAAAGGCGGCAAAATCACCGCCAACGACATCATCCTCCACGGCAAAATGGAAGGCACCGAACTCCGGGCCTCCCGGCGCGTCCGCGTCTTCGCCGGTGCCGCCATCGACTGGGTCCGCACCGCCTTCCGCGATCTGGAAATCGGCCCCGGACTCAACATCACCCCCGGCAAACCCCTCGATGCCCGCCACATCGAACTCCACGGCGCCTTCTGCGGCAACCTCCGCCTCACCGGCACCCTCACCATTCATCCAAGCGGCGACTTTTCGGGCCAGGTCAAAGCGGCGGGGCTCAGTGTTCACGAAGGCGGCGGCCTCCGCGCCGCCCTCGACATCAGCCCCGGACACGCCCCGCCCCCGCAGCCCCCCAAACCCAAATCCCCCTCCCGCCCCATGCGGAAATCCCTCACCCCCCCGCCCAAACCATGATCCCCCCCGGTGCCCATGTCCACGTCAGCGGAGTCGGCGGAGTCGGCATGAACGCCATCGCCCAGCTCCTCGCCGCCGACGGCTGCCGGGTCACCGGATCCGACCGCTTTCTCGATCAGGGCACCCGCCTCCCCGTCTTCGATGCCCTCGAAGCCCTCGGCGTGGTTCTCGTCCCCCAGGACGGCCGCGCCCTCACCCCCGAAACCGCCGCCCTCGTCCTCAGCACCGCCGTCGAAGCCGACAACCCCGAACGCCTCCGCGCCCGCGAACTCGATATCCCCGAACGCCACCGCGCCGAAATCCTCGCCCACTTCGCCGCCCGCGGCCCGCAGACCGCCATCGCCGGCACCAGCGGCAAAACCACCTGCACCGGCTGGCTCGGCGTCGTCCTCGAACAGGGCGGCCTCGACCCCAACGTCGTCAATGGCGGCGGCATCCTCAACTGGAAAACCCCCGCCGCCCCCGGCAACGTCCGCCTCGGCCAACCCGAAAGCCCCTGGATCATCGAAGTCGACGAAAGCGACAAAAGCCTCCTCCGTTTCTATCCCGACACCGCCCTCATCACCAGCATCACCGCCGACCACCACAGCCTCACCGACACCATCGCCCTCTTCCGGCAGTTCGCCCTCCAAGTGAAACACCACCTCGTCTGCGGTCCCGGCGTCCGGCAACATTTGCAGAACCTCCCCGGCCTCACCGCCGCCCTGCACGATACCGGAGCCCCCCTCCCCACCCACCTTCCCGGAGCCCACAACGGCCTCAACGCCGCCGCCGTCGCCCGCCTCGCCGAACTCGCCGGTGTCCCCGATGCCCAGCAGCACCTCACCGCCTTCCGGGGCGTCGAACGCCGCCTCGAATGCTGCACCCCGTCCGGTCACACCCCCCGCGTCTACGACGACTACGCCCACAACCCCGAAAAAATCGCCGCCGCCATCCGCGCCCTCCAGGCCCCCGGCGGCCGACTCACCGTCCTCTGGCGCCCCCACGGCTTCGCCCCCCTCCGCCAAAATTTCGATGCCCTCGCCGCCGCCTTTGCCGACACCCTCCGCCCCGAAGACCAGGCCTGGATCCTCCCCGTCTTCTACGCCGGCGGCAATGCCCCCAAAGGCATCGAAGGCGCCGACCTCGCCCGAGCGATCCAAGACCGCGGCGCGAACGCGACCGCACTGAACGACTACCCCGAAACCCTCGCTCTAGCCCCCGACCAAACCCTCCTCGTCATGGGAGCCCGCGACCCCCGCCTCCCCCAATTCGCCCGCGAAGTTGCGTCCACCTTTTCATAAAAACTTTCCAGCCCCCACGTTTTCCGATGGTCGGAAAATCTAGGATTTCATTTTCCGACCATCGGAAAACGGTGCAGGAACGGTCGAAAGGACATGGCGAAACTGCTGCTCGAACAGTTCGCGATAGAGTCCGTCCCGGGTAATCAGCTCCGCGTGTGTCCCCGCGTCTTCCACTTTTCCCTGATCCATCACGACAATCTGGTCAGCGCCGAGTACGGTGGACAGACGATGGGCAATGACCAACGAAGTGCGCCCGCGAAGTAGAGTCTCGAGAGCCTCCTGCACCAGACTCTCACTGGTGGCGTCAAGACTGCTGGTGGCTTCATCGAGAATTAAGATGGCCGGATCTTTTAAAAGCGCACGGGCAATGGAGACTCGCTGCTTTTCGCCGCCGGACAAACGAAACCCGCGCTCCCCCACGACGGTATCATATCCGTCCGGCAATCCGGCGATAAAATCGTGCACGTGGGCCGCTTTGCAGGCGGCAATCATCTCCTCCTCGCTGGCCCCGGGGCGGGCGTAGAGAAGATTCATACGCAGGGTGTCGTGAAACAGAAAGGTTTCCTGGGTCACCATGCCAATATGACTTTGCAATGCCCCGGGATCGTATTGACGAAGGTCAATGCCGTCCAGAGTGACACGTCCCGAGGTGGGATCATAAAACCGGGGAACCAGCAGGGTGAGCGTACTTTTACCGGCTCCACTGCGCCCCACCAGGGCCACGCGCTGGCCGGGCTCGATCTGTAAATTCAGTCCCCGCAGGGCGGGGCGTAGTTCAGGGGTCGTTTTTTCAGCACCCGTTTCGCGTCCGGGCGGGGCGGCGGTGGGATATTGAAACATTACCCGGTCAAATACCATGCGGCCTTCAATTCGCGCTGGGGTAACGGGCTTCTCCGGCAGCGGCAGACCCGGTTCAAGATCGAGGTATTCGAAGATACGGTCAAACACGGCAAAAGCCCCCTGAATATCCACATAGACCGTGGCAAGTTGCATCAAGGGCCTGTATAGCAGCCCCAGCAGCGCCGCGAAGGCAATCAGTTGGCCAACCGACAAAGCCTCGGCCATGACCTGCTGACCGCCTACCCAGAAAACGAGGGCGGGCCCCAGAGCACTGAAGGTGCTGAGAATCATGAACAGCCAGCGCCCTACCACACTCTGCTTCACATTCAAATCCCGCACGTGCTCACTGTGGCGGGAAAAGGTCCGGGCATCCGCTTCCTGCTGGCCGAAAATACGGGTGAGGGTGATGCCGGCGACATGAAGACGCTCTCCCATAAACCCCAGCAGCGTTGCCTGTTGAGCCTGGGTCTGACCCGACAGCCGTCGTCGAATTTTCCCGACAACCATCGAAGGAATATGAAAAGCGGGAACCACCGCCACTGCCAGAATTGTGAGCCGGGGGTTCATGGAAAACAGGGCCACCGATGTGGCCGCCAGCGTGGCAAGATTACTGATAATTCCCACCAGGGTTCCGGTAGCCACGCTTCTTGCGGCATTCACGTCGTTGTTCAGCCGTGAAAGAATTTCTCCGGAGCGGTTGGTCATAAAAAATGCCAGCGACATGTCCTGCAGATGTGTGAACAGATGCGTACGGAGGTCATGCAGAATACCCTGGCCCACTTTGGCCGTGAGAGTCTGCTGCAGCACGCCAACCAACCCGGACAAGACGGCCAGCCCAACCATCGCCCCGGCCAGAAGCATCAGCAGATCGGCCCGTTTTTCGGGTATCGCCACATCCACTATTCCGGCCACGCAGAAAGGAGGCAAGACTGACAAACCCGAGGTCAGCAGAATGCAAAACACCACCAGCAGCCAGCTCCCCCAATAGGGACGAAACCATGCGGCGATCCGACGGACGGTCGTTCGTTGGCGGTTGACCGGGTCTTTGGGTTTTTCTTTACCAAAATTCCGCTGCAATCCATATGTGCGGGGAATGCCGCCCACCGTCCCCATCGATCCCCGCCATCCTCCGCCGGGCATCATGCCCCCTCCTTCCGATGCACACGCAGAGCCCGGCGGAGTTTTGTGAGGAGCCGGGTTAGTTCTATTTTTTCCTCAACGGTCAGGGCTCCAGTCAATTCGACCAGTAATTTTGCATGGGACGGTGCAACATCGCTCAAAAGTGTCCTGCCGGCCTCTGTGATCTTAACCCGGATGGCGCGACGGTCCGCTCCCGGACAACGCACCGCCCAGCCTCCCCTCTCCAAGCGATCGACCAGGCCGGTGACATTTGATTTGCTGACTACCAAATGTTTACCCAATTCACCCATAGTCAGGCTGTCATTGCCAGTGGAATTCAGTACCCATAAGGCGTTGAACTGCGCCGCAGTGAGGCGTGAGGAGCGTAAGTCAGAATCGAGCAACGGGGCCAAAACCCCATGCGTCCGCATTAGATTGTAAACGAGGACTGATTCAATCGTTTTGGTGGGCAGGGAAGCTTGGGGAGAGAGAGATGTCATAAGTTTGTATGTGAACAGTTTACCTACGAACTAAATATTCACCGCAAAATCACAAGAGAAAACAAAAAAAATTTAACCCTTAAAATAGCTGTTTATTTTTAGAGCCTGATATCCCGGCTTTTCTGCTCTGTGCTTTCCTTTCCGAGACTCTGGGATTGATTAAATCGAAAGGCCCCTTACTCAAAAGTTCAAAGAGACATTCACCGCCAGGGAGTTCTCCTCAACTAGCCCCGTTTCCCAGACGTAATGACAAAACCCACCGCAGCCCGCTCGCTAAAGCATCGCGATTAACTTCCGCGAACGCGGGACTCGGAACTCATTCCACGAAATAATTTTCAGTCACCTGTTTATCATGTACTCCCCCGAAACCCACTGGCTCTTCCCCGCTCTGGCCTGGGGGTCCGGACTGATTCTCCTCGGTCTTGCCCTCTGGCCCTGGACCGCCCGGCTGTTCCGCGGCCTGCCCGACCGCGGCGCGTCGCTGATCATCCCCGGCGGCATCTTCATTTACCTCTTCGCCGCCCAACTTCTCTGGCGCACCCATCTCCTCACCCTTCATCCGGTCTGGATGAACCTCATCGTCATCACCCTCGCCCTCATCGGCTGGACACGCTTCCCGCCAAAGCCCGTCCTCCCCGACCGCATTGCGGTCCGCAACGGACTCATCGTCTTCACCCTCGCCTTTTTCTTCTGGGCCG
>PXDP01000207.1 GCA_003565035.1 PVC group bacterium
AACGAGCAGGTGGGCCCGCCAAACTTCATCATCCTCTACATGCATGAGGCCGGCCGCCACCGCCGCAACCAAGCCCTGAACATCACCGCCATGCCCCGGAATGGCGGCGGCGGCGGCGAGCAGATTGAGGTGCCGCTCTATACTCAGCCACAAGGCCCCATGCTGGACACCTGGCGGCAGACCTTCTCCGGTATTCAGCAGCGGGTTCGCGCACTTGGCTGGGAAAATACCGAAGTGCTGCTCGGCATCGTGGGCGACAACCGGGATTTTGCCGACATGATTCCATTTTTTCGGGAAGCCGCTCCCGGCATGCGCTGGAAAACCTTCACCCACGGCCGCGGAGACCCGCGCGTACCCACCGGCGAAACCGACCTGGTGAATATGGGCGGCCTCGACTTCGCCTTCATAACCTACCCTTACGATCCCCGACGGGGCCGCCAACTGTCAGAATCCCCCCCCGACGGTACGGGAAACTGGAACAGCGCCTTTCCTTTCGTCACCTCCCATCGGCGCACATTCCCGCACAATACCGGAGACATCGAAACCATGACGCCCTTTTACTGGCGCTATAAGGCCATGAACGCCAATACCGACCGCTACAACGGCTTCTCCCGCATGGGCTTTGATTTTATCCGTACCGAAGACGGACTGCTCATGGGCACGTATCACCGATGGAACAACCTGACCCGCGACAACACCCGCCATATGGTCTATCCCGGCCCCAACGGCATTCTCTCCACTCAGGCGGTGGAAATGTCCCGCGAAGGCAATGCCATGAACGAAGCGTACATTCTCCTGCACGACGCCCTCACCCTGGAGGCGCACGGGGGCAAACTCTCCGAAGATCTCCGCGAACGCGCCATGAACGTCCGCAACGCCATGTATGCCTCACTGCAGGAGCACTGGGTGGGCGGCAAGTCTAATCTCCATGACCGCCTGGCCCGATTGGTGAACACCGACTGGCAAACCCCGCTGCGGGAACTCTACGACACCGCCGGGGAGGTTTCCCGCGCCCTTGGCTTCGATCCGGCCCCGGTTGGCCCCGCCCCGCAGCCCGCAGCCGTAACAGCGCTCAGCCCTCCGGCACAGGAAATGCGCGAATGGACCAGCGCGGACGGACGCAGCATCCGCGCCACGTTTCAGGCATTTGCCGAGGGCCGCGTCCTCCTGCAACTGCCCAATGGCCAAAACGCCCCCGTTCCGCTCGACTCCCTCTCGGAGGCCGACCAGGACTGGGTCCGGGAAGCCGCCGGCATCCGCCTCTGGCGAAATCCCGACGGCCAGGGCGTGCACGCCCGGCTGGTGGAGTTTGACGGCCAAACCGTCCGCCTGGAAAATGAAGCCGGTCAGCCCTTTGAACTTCCCCTCACCGTTCTGCACGAAGAAGAACAGCGCTATCTCCGCGAAAACCACAGGCCCTAACCGCTTGTTCTTGCAACCGGTCGGACTTCGGGCTTCGATGCGAAAATTCGATCCTTTTGCAGCCGAAGGTCCCAAAGTCCGACAGGCTGCTAGCGCAGAATCACATCCTCCAGCCAGGTCTCCGCCGTCGCCGCCCCCCCGATGATCACCCGGAAGCCCAGATCCTCCTGACGGTTTCCGTGGCGGTGCCACTCCCGGGTCTCCACCCCGAGCACATGCGGCAGGCTCGACCAGGCCCCGCCCCGGGACATCGGATAACGGAAAATCCGCAAACGGCCGTCCTGTTGAAACCGTGCCTCACGGCGGTCTCCCGAAGCCGTCCATTCCAGCACGCCGCCCAGAACGCCATAAAGCCCCATGGCATCCGGCACCACCGAAAATACCGAATTCTCCTCCGGGGTGTCCGGGTTCACCCGCAATGCATGAACCGCATGCAGATCCGTGCCGCCGCGCAGATTTTTCCGTCCCCCGCCAGAGGCAAAATGAATCCACTCGGTTTCCGTGGGCAGCCGCGCCAGCAGATCCTCGTGCCGGGCCGACAACTGCTCCAGCCATTCAAGAATCTGCAGATAATCCCGGCGGGTGACCGGCAGGACCTCCCGCTGACCGTCCAGCGCGACCGCCTCCCCGCTGCGAACCGCTGCCCACTGAGCCCGGGTCACCGGAGTTTCCGCCACCCAGAAACCCTCCGGCACCTCCACCCGGGTGACGAGTTCATCATCAACCCGCCCCCGAAGACGGTACTGCAAAGATTCCGGCAAATCCCAGGCACCGGGTTCCACCCAGCGGAAGCGCATTTCCAGTCCCTCCTGGAATTCCATCCCCACCCAGGGTCCGTATAAATCCACCCCGTGCCGATCCGCCCAGGCAGGCCGCGGCGGCGCAAAGTCCTCGTGACCCCGTTTCAGGAACACGCCCAGTTCCGGAGAACGTCCCTCCTGCAGAATCCGCTGCGCCTCTCTGCGGGAGGCCCGGTCCCCCTCACGCCAAAGCGTATTGGCCTTGTACAGCGTACGGAAGAAATCCGCCTGCATCTCCTCCTCCGCCTCAATCGCATCCAGCAAGTCCGCCATCGTTGGCGAACGGCCAATCAGCCGACGGACATTCCGGGCGGCCTCGGCCGCACGGAACAGCTCGCCCCGCTCCGAAAAGTCCCGGGCCGCATCCGCCTCCCGCTCCGCCAGACGCTCACGTGCCTGACGGGACAGCCCCCGATGCGCCTCCGGCCATTCGGTGTCTTCCGGAAGCCAGAGCATGGACCCCTCATGCATCAAAAACATCCAGTCCCCCTCCCCCGGCTCCATGCCTCCCTCTGTCGTGTGTGCCGCCGTCAGCACCTCCAGCGCCCCGAAGGCCTCATCCTGTTCCAGCAGAACCTCCGCCGTAAACACCGGATCGTGCTCCGGGGCTTCAAAAGGAGTCTCCACCACATGACGTCTCACAAACGCCAGCAAAGCCTCCGGCGGACCCGCCGCACTGTGACCGCCCTCCACCACCGAAAGCTCCGCTTCAATCCCCAGTGCCCGCCACAGGGCCACCGCCGCCTCCGCATCCCGGTGATCCCCACCATAGTCGCTGCGCCCCCGCACCATATACAGCGGCGGCATCCGGTTCGAAATATGCGGGAAATTATTGCGAATCCGCAGACTGTGCCGCGTGCTCATGTCCCAGGCCGGATGCGGACCATGATGCAGCACCGGCACCGAAAACCACCGGGGCTTCCCGAATTCCCCGAAAAAATCGAGCATGGGCCTGGTGTTAATCGCCCCCGCCCAGAGAAAGGTCCCCGCCACCCGCACGTCGGTATCGCCCCAGGGCAGCCCCTGGGTATGAAATTCATCCTGCGGCACCATCCCGATCAGCCCAATCGAGCGGGCCCCGGCGCTGTGCCCCACCAGCACCACCCGGTCTGTCATCAGATTCCACCCCCCGCCGTTCTGCTGCAGAAAGCGAATCCCGCAGAGCGGATCGCTCACCGGCGCCGGCCAGCCGCCCTCCCGGGCCAGCCGGTAGCCCACTGAAGCCAGGGCCACCCCATGATCCAGCACATGGCGGTAGGACTCAGAAAAACTCCGCCGCGCATCATGCACATTAATCTCCGGACTCCCCCCCATAAACCCGCCGCCATGCACATACACCAGCAGCGGATAGGGTCCATCTATCTCCTCGGACGGCAAAATCAGATTCACCACCAGATCTTTCGGCTCCACCTTCATCTCCTGCGTCCACGCCGCCAGATTCGCCGCCACCAGCCGGTAATGACGATATCCGTTCTCCAGCACCTCCGGGCTCACCTCCCGCGCCGCCGCCAGCAAAGCCGCTTCATCATTGGCCGGATTCGGCGGCAGCAACGCCGGAATCGTTCCCGCAGTCACCCCCCTTCCCCAGAAAAACAAAAAAACCGCCAGCCGGGCGGCCCTCATCGCGGTTGTAAAAAACGGAGTAAAAAAAGATTCAGGATTTCGTTTCGTCATAAACAAAGTCTACTTCAATTTCACGAATCGAATCAAGAGAAAACCTTCACCTGAATCCGTGAGATATTTGCAAAGAAGGCGTGTAAGATCATGGAGCGAAAGGGATTGCCGGGAACCGAGGCATACCCTTTCGGTCTGTTGAGTGTTCCCGGCAATTCCTTGCAGCCCATGAGGTTGCGCGGATTCAAAGCAAAGATCTCACGGATTCAGGCTTAAACCATCACCAAATCTTTCAGAAGTTCCTTCGCCCATTCCGGATATCCGACCTCAGTATGCAAACGGGCCGCCAGGATCCAAACCAGCGGTTCGATTCCCCCGGAGGCATGACCAATCAGGAATTCCAGTTCCGCCAGAGCCTCCTGCTTCCGGTCCAGACTCAGCAACGCGGCCGCATACTCCGCCCGCAGGGAAAGGTTGTTTGGCTGATAATCCAGACCCAGCCGGAGATAATGAGCCGCATGCCGCATAAAGCCGTTCCGGCCCGCCTCCAGTCCCTCCAGCCAGGCAAGCTTTGCAATGGCCTCCCTGTACGCCGATACATGCTCAGGATGTTCCCGCAAAAAAAGATCCAGTTCATCCAGAATCCGGCAAATCGCCAGCTTCTCCTTGAAAATAAACCCCAGGGTTTTGTCTTTGCGGACCGGATAGGCCAAAACCGGAATATCCAGTTTTTCCGCAAGTTCAGCGGACATTTGATGATAAAAATACTGGCTCATCCCGCCTCCTCCAAAATTTCAATCGCAAGCCGCTCCCCAAAATACTGCCCCATCCTCTCCGAAAAGATTTCCGGTGTCGTTCCGGGATAAAACCGCTCCGCATCGCAGGCCGCATAAAACGCCTCCAAATAGAGCGGGCGAATTTCCTCCTCCGGCAAATCACGCCAGACCACATCCCCCGGCGCAACCTCAACCAGCTCCACCAAACTCTTTGCCCCCTCTATTTTGCGGGGAACCTTTTCCCCGGGGGATGCAATCACCTGATAGGTGACCGCCCGTCCCGGCTCAAAGTGCGTGTCCTCATCTCTGTGCCGCCCCGGATAAAACCGGAAATCCGACGCAGGACGCCCCCGCCGCTCAGCCAATTCAGCCATCACCCGCGCATCCGTCTCATCATAAATCCGCCGCATCGCCTCCGTAAAGACCGTAAAACTGTTCCCGCGCCTTCGGTTCAGCTCCCAAAGGGCCTCCTGATCCTGTTGCATCTCCACGACCGCCCGCAGAAGGGAAACCGATTCACCCTCCGAACAGGCCAGACGGAAGCGGGCCAGCGTAAAATTGCTCTGTTGCCTGACCGCGAGCCAGGCATCCACCTCCTGCCGCCGAACCTCCACATCGCTGGATTTCGGCGACAGACACGCCGAACGTCCCTTGCGCTGCGCCTGCATTTTTGCCAGGCCCAGCTCCATCGATCCGAAAATACAGCGCCCGACCCGCATATTCACCCGCAGCGACGTCACCACCGGATTCTGTTTCCCCTGCATATTCATCAAGCCGTTCACCAGAGCCCAGGCATCACACCGTTCCACAATATCCGGCGCGGTCGAATCCGACGGACAGGTAAAATACCGCGCCGCCCTGTCCTCCGACTCCCCGGGCGTATGTGCCCGAAGCACCAGGGTTCGCAGGCAGCTCCGTTCCGCCGGAGACCAGGTGCTCCGGTCCGTAATCTGCTGATACAACGAATGCGTTTCATGATGCAGCACCCGGGAAAGCGAAAAAAACGGCTCCGCCTCAAACAACGGATCCTGCATCGCATTGGGCCAGAGCGAAGACAAAAACCCATTCGGCTTTTGGGGGATAAACAAAGGAGGCGGTTCCACCACGGGCTCGTTCTGACTGTCCCGCAATCCGGGCCGGGGCCGGAAGCTCCAAATATCCGGCTCGTCCGCCAAGGTCTCACGGCCGGTCTTTTGCGGAGAAACGGGACTCAACCTCTCCAACTTTTTCAAGGAGCGTCGTCTCTTCAAAGAATACACGCAGCCCGAACCCAGCACAAGCCCACCCGACGCAACGATCAGAATATTGATCCAATGCGCAAGGATCCAAGCAAGAAAACCCTCAATAATGTGCATGATATTCGCCGAATGTTCATCGTCTTTCACAGCAAAGACTTCACGAAACCATAATGAACTTCCCGAAAAAAACCAATCCGCTTCAACATGAGAAATCAATTAGGCTGCAAATAAATACAAAAATGTATATTTAAACCTAAAAATACACACAAAAGTATAACCAGGAGAGCACAAAAAAATCCCGCAAACCCTTGCGGGAAAGCGGGATAGGAATTGAGAGGTCAAGTCTCAAAATGGTACACCCGAGAGGAGTCGAACCTCCACGCCCTTGCGGGCACTAGAACCTGAATCTAGCGTGTCTGCCAGTTCCACCACGGGTGCGTGAAAAGCAATTGGCGCGACATTACCGAAAAAACCTCCGGTGTCAATCCTCCTGCGCAGAGAAATTTACGGCTGGGCGCATCCAGGAATGGGTGTATGACCTGCGGGTTTGTTCCAAAAGGAGCTTAGGCTTTCAGCCTGAGGCGGCGGAGAGGCAAGGAGACAGCCTAACGCAGGGTCCTCCCGCAACCGGATTGACCACCCGCTCGCAAGCTCGCTTGAGGGCACGGAGGAAGAAACACGGAGCTTGCCAAGCCGAAGGCATGGGCCT
>PXDP01000184.1 GCA_003565035.1 PVC group bacterium
AAACCCGCGAACTTGCCACGCCAGCGGCGTGGTAGCAGAGCCGTCCCGCGAATGTGCAGGGGAAAGGGCAGAAGACATCCGGAGGCGCCGCATCCTGCGGCGGGGCAACGGAAAATGTAACCACGGATGGACACGGATGAACACGGATGTCTTTCCGCCGCAGACGGAGATAAGGGGTGTGGGGAAAGAACCAATAGCCAACATCCAATGTTCAATGTTGAAGGGAGAAGGGGGAAGAAAAATCCCTGAGGGCACTGATTTCACTGAAGGCGTGGAGGCAAGGGGGGGCATCGGAAGGGTTTCGGAGGGGCGAATTTATTCGCCCACCTTGTTCTTTTTTCGATTTCCTTCCGTACCCAAGACCTCCGTGACGCCTCCGCAAGATTAAAGCCGCTTTTGCAGCTCCCGGCCGAGGATGAAGTCGATCAGGCGGTCAGGGGCGGTGCGGCTTAAGAGGGCTCCGAGGGTGGCGGGGAGGGTGACATGATAGCGGGTTCCTGGACGGGATGCGGTGAGGGCATGTGCGATTTTACGGGCCACGGCTTCGGGGGGAAGCGCAAAGGGTTTGGTCGTTTTGGGGCCGGCCCGCTGGTTGAGTTCTTTTTGGTAAAGGTCTGCAAAGCGGGAACCGTCCAGATTCACGTCTTCGCGGGTCATGCTGACCGCGTTTTCGCTGAAGCGGGTGACAATGGGGCCGGGTTCGACAAGGCTGACATGGACGCCGGTGCCGCGCAATTCGACCCGCTGGGCATCGGCCAGGGCTTCCACCGCGAATTTGGAGGCGGAGTAAATGCCGAGAAAGGGGAGGGCCACGCGTCCAACCACGCTGGAAATATGCACAATCCGCCCGTGTTTTCTCGCCAGCATGAGGGGGAGCACGGCATTGGTGAGTTCCTGGAGGCCGAACACATTGGTTTCGAACTGACGGCGCATGGCCTCGCGGGTCAGATCCTCGAGGGCACCGGGCTGGCCGTAGCCGGCGTTGTTGACCAGTCCGTCGATGCGGTCTCCGAGGCTGGCGACGGCGGTTTGGATGGAGTCCGGCGCCATGACATCGAGTTCGATGGGGTCAAAGCCTTTTTCGCGCAGCATTGCGAGGTCGGCGGATTTGCGGGCGGTGGGCCGGACGGTCCATCCGAGGGTGCGCATGTGTTCGGCGGCGGCGAGGCCGATGCCGGAGGAGCAGCCGGTGATGAGGACGACGGGCTTGTTTTCCGGGGTGCTCATGCCTCGGGCTCCGCGACCTCGAAGAGGGGCTCGAGTTCTTCAATTTTGGCGGGGCGCCCCCGTTCGTTCAGGCCGGCGCCGGTGATGCGGCCGAGCAGCATGAGGGTATTGTCGGGTTGGCGCCGGATTTCCTGGACAAAGGCCCAGCGGATTCGCCCGACTTTTTCCAGCCGGACACTCACGGTGAAGGTGTCGCCGGGGCGGAGGGACTGCTTGTAATCCAGTTCCGCGCGCAGGACCACGAGAAAGATCCCTTTGGCGGTGAGGGCGGCGAAATCGACGTTTTGCGCCTTGAGAAATTCGTGGCGGGCGTGTTCGAGGTAGTTCTGGTAAACGGAATTGTTGACGATGCCCTGCAGATCACATTCGTAATCGCGGACCTTGAGTTCGAGTTGATAGGGTGCTGTGGACATGGCGGGGAGATTCAGACCCGGGGGAGGGTGACTTCCTGTTTCTGGTGTTGATATTTGCCCTGACGGGTCGCGTAGCAGGTGTCGCAGGGATCGCCTTCAAAGAAGATGAGCTGCACGATGCCTTCGTTGGCGTAGATGCGGCAATCGGCATGGGAGGCATTGCTGATTTCCAGGGTGAGGTGGCCTTCCCAGCCGGCTTCCGCCGGCGTGAGGTTGGCGATACAGCCGATGCGGGCGTAGGTGCTTTTGCCGATGCAGAGGACGCTGATGTTGTCGGGAACTTTCAGGTATTCGAGGGCCACGCCCAGGCCGTAGGAGTGTGCGGGGAGAATGAAAAACTCTCCATGGCCGTCTTTTTGAAGTTCGACCTGTTCGAGGTTGGCGGGGTTGAATTTTTTGGGGTCGATGACGGTGCCGGGGATATGGCGGAAGATCCGGAAGTCCGCGGGAGAGAGGCGGATGTCGTAGCCAAAGCTGCTCAGACCGAAGGAGAGGACCCGGCGGTCGTCCACCTTTGAGACCAGGGAGGGGGAAAAGGGGCTGATCATGCCCGCCTCGGCGGAGGCGGCGATCCATTTGTCATTTTTAATCATGGGAAACACTTTCGTTCAGGGTTCGTGCCAGTTCAGGGGCAAAGTAGGTGAGAATCATGTCCGCGCCGGCGCGGCGGATACAGAGGACGCTTTCAAGCATGGCCTTTTCAAGGTCGATCCAGCCTTTTTCGGCGGCGGCGTGGATCATGGCGTATTCGCCGGACACCTGATAGGCGGCGACAGGCAGGCGGCTTTGCTGTTTGACGGCCAGCACGACATCGAGATACATGCCGGCGGGCTTGACCATGACCGCGTCGGCCCCTTCCCGGATGTCGAGTTCCACTTCCCGGAGGGCTTCCATGCGGTTGGCGGGGTCCATTTGATAGGTTTTTTTATCGGGCGGGCCCTGAAGCGGAGCGGCGTCGAGGGCTCCTCGGAACGGACCGTAAAAGCAGGAGGCGTATTTGGCGGAGTAAGCGAGAATGCAGGTTTGGGTGAGCCCGGCGGCATCGAGCGCGGCGCGCAAAACGCCCACGCGGCCGTCCATCATATCGGAGGGGGCCACCCAGTCGGCCCCCGCCTCCCCGTGGAGAACCGCCATGCGGGCGAGGATGTCGAGGCTGGCGTCGTTGTCGATGCGGCCGTCGACCAGAATCCCGTCGTGACCGTGATCGGTATAGGGGTCGAGGGCGACATCGGTTTGCACGCAGAGATCCGGAAGCTCGGCTTTGAGGGCGCGGACCGCCCGGGGGACCAGGCCGTCGGGGTCCAGTGCGGAGGAGCCCCGGGGATCTTTTTGGGTGCTCTGACCGAAAAGGTTCACGGTGCGGATACCCAGAGGGATCAGGTCCGCGCAGGTTTCGACCAGGCGGTCCACCGACCAGCGGAACTGACCCGGGAGGGTGCCGATCGGCTGTTTTTCTCCCTGACCTTCACAGAGAAACATCGGGTAGATCAGATTTTCTGCGGAAAGACGGGTTTCGCGGACCAGTCCGCGGTGGGCCGGGGACTGTCGGAGTCGGCGGGGGCGATGGGGTAAATCGTACAAATTTTCCATGGGATTCTCCTATCGCAAAGCCGTCAAGAGACAAGCGGGAAAATCAAAAGACCGATAAAGTGAAAAAAGGTTGATTTTTACGATGGACAAATCCGGGCGAATTGACATTCGGGAGGAGTGCGTTACCCAACGTTCAGATCTAATCCAAGGAGAATGCCAAATGACACCGTTTTACGATTACATTGATGACGACGAAGATGAAGATTATTATGATGACTGGGGCTTTGACGACGAGGAGGAGGAAGACCTCGACGATGACGAGGATGATGAAGGCTTTGGCCCGTTTTTAGATGAGGAGTACGAGGAAGAGGGCACGGTCAGTGCGCTCGACCTGCTCGATGATCCTGATGAATTTGATCCCGATGATGAAGACGACCGTGAAGAAGCGGACTTTGAAGACATTGAGGATATTGACGAACTCCTTGACTTTGACGAAGAAGCCGAGCGTATTCTTGAAGATGATGACGAAATTCCTCCCGAGGATCTCGATGCCTTCCGGGATGATGATGAGGAGGATGATGATGATGATGAAGAATATGATGAAGAGTACGACGAGGAGGATGAAGACTATGATTATGACGATTTCGATGACGATGACGATGACGACTGACCGTTCCGTGATCTCAGGCTGAATTTTTCGGCAACACTTGGTTCTCGTACAGAAAACCCTTATGCGGTAGACTGTACGGGAACTTTTTATTTGAAAGGACCCCATGCACATTTCCAGAGTTTGTTCCAGAGTTTGTTCTACGGTTGGTGGACTTTTGCTGCTGTTGCTGCCCCGGTTGTCGCCCGGAGCGGATTTTGTTCAGCTACGGGACGGGCGTCGTATCGAAGGGCGAATCGTTGAAGAGCGGCCGGATGCGATCCACATTGAAACCCAGCGGAACGAGGCCGGCACGATTCGGCAGATTCTGATTATATCCGCCACGGAGATCAGTACCTGGTCCGCCTCCTCACCCCGTGAGCGCCTTGCGGATCCGTCTGCGGGTGAGGAGGAACCGGCCACGTTCCAGGCGCAGTCGGGCACTGCATATGTAGAGCGCCTGTTGCGGGAGGCCGAGTCGCTGGTGCTGCAGAAGGACTACGACTTGGCCCTGGAGCGTTTTCAGAGCGCGGCCGACAGCGCGGGCGAGGGGCTGGAGGCACTGACACCGGATCAGCGGGCGGATTCCCTGGCGCTGCGGGCCCACGCGCTCCGCCTGCTTGGGGCGGCACTGGACGGTAAAATGGATCACTTGAATATGCTGGCCGGCGGCTGGGATGAGTTGCTGCGCGCTGAGCAGCGCCGACTCCGGCGGGAATGGGACCAATTGCAGGCTGAGCGGCTTCGCGACGGCGAACGCCGGGCGGACCTCGGTCAGGCTCAGCGCCGCGCGGATCAGGATTCCCGTGAGAAAGAACTCCGGGATCAGATTGAGTTGTTGAGCACCCGGGAGACGCAGTCCGCCGAATTTCAACGGCGGATTGAAGAGGAGCGGGTGCGCACGGAGGCCCATCGACGCCTGAATCAGGAACGGATTCAGCAGGCAACCCGTGCCGCGACAGAGGCCCGGCGGCAGGCACAGCGGAGGCGCTGATGCGTCTTTCGCGGCTTGCGGGTCTGCTTTTCATCTGGACGCTGACGGCTTGCCGAGAGGCCGGCACCGTATCTGTCCGGGAAGATCCGGTCTTCCGTCCGCAGATTCTGGAGCGCCTTCCGCACGATCCCGAAGCCTTTACCCAGGGTCTGTTGATTGACGGGAATGTCTGGCTGGAAAGCACTGGCCTTTACGGTCACTCGGAGCTGCGTGAAGTGCGCAAAAATGACGGGGAGGTGCTTCGACGGGTCGCCCTGTCGCCGCGGCTTTTTGGTGAGGGACTTGCGTTGTGGCGGGGACGGCTGTATCAGCTCACCTGGCGGGAACGGACTGCGATTGTCTACGACCGTGACACCTTTGAGGAACTCGAACGCTTCCGGTATCCCGGAGAGGGCTGGGGGCTGACCAACAACGATGAGGTGTTGTTTATGAGCGACGGCAGTGCGGAGATCCGGGTGCTCGGCCCTTTAAGCTTTCGGGAGCTGCGACGTTTTGAAGTGCGCGGCGCACGGGGGCCGGTCACGCAGCTCAATGAACTGGAGTGGATCGACGGAGAGATTTGGGCAAATATTTTTAAAACCCGCTGGATCGTGCGCTTTTCTCCGGAGGATGGCCGGGTCATCGGCTTTGTTGATCTGCATCATTTGCCGCTTGCGGAAGATGTGCATCCCGGTCAGGACGTGCTCAACGGCATCGCGGTCGATCCGGCCACGGGTGATATCTGGGTCACCGGAAAAAAATGGAAAGCACTCTACCGGATCGAACGTCCGGAATGAGTGCTATTCGCTTTTTGCTTTGGCCTTTTCGCGCAGATCGGGATGCAGGACATCTTCGAGCATATGCCCGGTGTTCGCTTCGATGCCTTTGATGAGTTTGAGAAGGGCCACCATCATCATGCCCATGCTGGGGAGAACAATCACCGGCCAGCTCAGGGCGGTCATGCGCCCGATTTGACGGTTGAACTCCTCGGTGCCTGATTCGGCGGTGACAATCCAGGAAGCCAGGCCGTAATTGAGGACTGCGCTGATGACAAAGGAGGCGGCAATCCAGTAGGTGCAGGTGAGCATCACCGCAGCAAAGGCTTTTTGTGTGCCTTTTTCGGCCAGAGACGTTTCAATTTGATCCACATCAAACAGCTCGGGCGAGAAAAGAATCCGGTGCACAAAAGGTTTTTTCGATTTTGCGGTGGCGAGAATGATCAGACCGAACAGCAGCGGCACCGCCGCTTCTTTCACGGCAATCCACTGGGAGGGGATGCGGATCAGGCCAATGACCCCGGTAATCAGAATGCTCACAAATCCGATAACCGAGAACAGGTTCACTTTATCCCGGCGGAAATAGTCGTAGATGCCGTATCCGATGGGGAATGCGAGGGAGACCACGAGCACAGCGGAGGGGGGCAGAGGAAACCAGTCGGCCCCTTTGGAGAGGAGCACAGACGGCAGGATGACGTTGAGGGCCAGGTTGAGCCAGAGATTTTCGCGTTTGGGTGTGGGCATCATGTAATCCGTTCAGAAGCAAGAAGTGGGTGAATAAGCCAGAAAAGATAGCCGGCGTAAGCGGCGAGGAGCAGGAGACCTTCGAAGCGGTTGATGCGGCCGGGGCGGTTGTGTCCGTACCCAATCAAAAAGAGAGAGAAGGTCAGAAGAAAGACGGTCAGCAGATCGCGGGTGAGGACCTCGGGTTCCGTCGCCATGGGGGCAATACTGCCTGCCAGTCCGGTTACCGCGAGCGTATTAAAGAGATTGGAGCCGACAATATTGCCCACGATGAGTTCATGTTCTCCTTTCCGCAGGGAGGCGAAGCCGGCGGCCAGTTCGGGAAGCGAGGTTCCCAGGGCGACCACAGAAAGTCCGATGACCATATCGCTGACGCCCAGTGCGGTGGCGATTTTGACCGATCCCCAGACCAGGGCCCGAGAGCTGAGGATGAGAACCAGCAGACCTCCCGCCAGCTGTCCTGCGGCTTTCCGCATTGATATTTTTTTTTGGGCCAGCTTGTTTTCAAGTTCGACGGCTATGGGGTCCTGCGGCTGGCTCAGAGATGACCGCACTAAATAGATGAGGATGATGCAGAAGATCAGGAGCATAAGAAGACCTTCATTGCGGCTGATTTCATGATTGAGCATAAAAAAGACGGCAATGAGGGTGACAAGGGTGAGGATTGGAAGTTCTTTGCGCAGGATGCCGGATTGGAAGCGGATCGGGGATACGACCGCAATGAGTCCGAGGATCAGCGCGATGTTGGCGATATTGGAGCCCAGGGCATTTCCGACCGCGAGGGCAGGGGTCCCCTGCAGAGCGGCCAGGGCGGAGACAATCAACTCCGGAACGGAGGTGCCGAAGCCGATGATAACGATTCCGATGATCAGCGGGGATATGCCGGTCCGCCGGGCGATGACGGCGGCACCGTCGATAAAGCGGTCGGAACTCTGCGCGAGAAAAAGGAGACCGAAAAGGACAGCAAGGAAAGGCAACAGCATAGGATTAGGCCCGTGATTCCAGTTCTTCCCAGCGCGCATAGCAGGTTGCGAGCGTGTCAGCGAGTTGTTTCAGGTCTTTCTGGGCAATGGTCTGTTCCGCCTCGGGTTTCCGGTAAAAGTCGGGGTCGCTCAGGTCAAGCGTTTTTGCCTGGATTTCGGACTCCAGGTTTTCAATCTTCCGGGGAAGCTCTTTCAGTTCATTTTCTTCCCAGGTGGTCAGCCGTTTCAGTTTGGGTTTGGGGGGCTCCGGGGGGGGGGCTGCTTCCGCAGAGCGGGTGTGCAGCCGCTGTTTCCGCTGATCCTGCCAGTCATCATAGCCGCCGGGATATTCCCGGATCTGTCCGTCTTCTTCAAAGGCGAGAGTGCCGGTGACAACGTTATTGAGGAATTCGCGGTCGTGGCTGACGAGCAGGATCGTCCCGGAATATTGTCCCAGGAGGGTTTCGAGCAGTTCCAGGGTTTCCATGTCGAGGTCGTTGGTGGGCTCGTCCATGACCAGAAGGTTGGAGGAACGCGTGAACAGCTTGGCGAGAAGCAGGCGGTTGCGCTCGCCGCCGCTGAGGACATGCACGGGTGTACGGGAACGGTCGGGCGCGAACAGAAAATCCTCGAGGTAGGAGATCACATGACGGCGCTGTCCATTGATTTCAACAAAATCGCTGCCTTCCCCGACGTTTTCGAAGACGGTTTTGCTTTCGTCCAGTTTGAAGCGGTGTTGATCAAAATAGAGGGTTTCCAGCCGGGTTCCGTGTTCCACTGTGCCGGTTTGCGGGGGGATTTTGCCCAGCAGGAGGTGCAGGAGGGTGGTTTTGCCGGAACCGTTGGGACCGATGAGCCCGATTTTGTCTCCGCGGAGAATGCGGGTGGAAAAGTCCCGGATCAGCGGGGTATTGTCCCATTGATGGGAGAGGTTGGTGACTTCGATGACCTTCTGCCCGCTGCGTTCCGCTTCCCCGGCCTGCAGGACGGCGGTGCCGGTGCGTTCCCGCCGGGCTTTTCGTTCTTCGCGCAGTTTTTTGAGGGCGCGCACCCGGCCTTCGTTCCGGGTCCGCCGGGCTTTAATTCCCTGCCGGATCCAGGCTTCCTCCTGCGCCAGCTTTTTATCCTGCAGGGCGGCTTGTTTTTCCTCGGCGGCGTACCGCTCCTCCCGGCGCAGGAGGAAGGTGTCGTACCCGCAATCCCAGTCGTGGAGGTGTCCGCGGTCGAGTTCGAGAATGCGGGTGGCGAGGCCGCGGAGGAAACTGCGGTCATGGGTGACAAAGAGGATGGCTCCGGTGAAGCGCTTCAGGACCGTCTCGAGCCACTGGACGGATTCGATATCGAGATGGTTGGTGGGTTCGTCGAGCAGCAGCAGGTCTGGCTCGGCCGCCAGGGCGGCGAGGAGCAGGGCTCTGCGTTTTTGTCCGCCCGACAGGGTGGCAAAGGGGAGGTGATCGTCCAGGGCCATTTCTGAAAAGAGTCGGTCAATCCGGCGGGCGCTATGGGCTTCGTGTGCGAGGGCACCGAGTTCCCGCTCCACGAGGTCGCGGGTAGTGCCGGGGAGTTCGCGGGGGACATCCTGACAGAGCATGGCAACCCGGGCACCGCTGGTGAAGGCCAGGGTCCCTGTATCCGGGGTTTCTTCACCGGAGAGAATCCGCATGAGAGTGGATTTTCCTTCGCCGTTGCGCCCCAGCAGGGAGACGCGCTCGCCGGGCTCCAGAGTGAAGCTCACCTCATCAAGAAGTTTGGGCCCGCCATAGGAGATCGAGAGGGACTGAACGCTGAGGAGTGCCATACAGGTGGTCGGGCTGATTAGAGCGCCGGCGCGGTTGGCAGGACCGATTCAAGAGGTGCCTCGGCCGAGGGGATTCCTGTGTGGAATGTGGCGGCGGGATTTTCGAGATCCATGGTTTGAAGCGGTTTCAGGCCGAACGGCGGCAGTTTTTCACGCAGAGACCGGGCGAAGTCCTGGGCCAGGGCAATGGTTTCTTCGGTTGATCCCTGTTCCTGAACATAGATACCAACGGAATATTGAAAACGGCTGTATTCCTTGGGCGAGCGCCAGGAGGCTAGGACGTGGTTGAGACGACCAAAATAACTGCGAAGGTTTCCGTGCTCGACATTTTCAGCGAGTTGCTGGTTCATCATAATCGAGACAAAGTCCTGATTGTACCAGTACAGGACCATTTGGCGGTTACGGAGGGTGGCGTTTTCATACAGGCGGGAATAGATGATCTCATGATCAAAATTCATATCCGCAGGAACCGGAGGCTGGTCAATTTCCTGCCAGCCGGCCTCACGGAAGCAGACATCCGGTGAGTGGGGGAAGGACCAAGTGGATCCATGAAAGCCGAGAACGGGTTCCCAGAAGTTGATGATCACGTTGACGAGACGGCCGTCCGGGGCGCTGTACCAGGCCACATAACTTTCGGAGGGGCGCAGGATGCGGAGGGCCTGATCGGGGAGTTCGCCCCAGTAAATCCGGCGGAAGGGACCGACCTCTCCGGGGAAGGCATCCAAGCTCATCCGGTTCTGGGAGAGAATATACTGAATGCGGCTGCGGACGGAGTAGCGCTGAAACACCATGAGCTGGAGAATCAACATGACCGCCAAACACAGAAAGACACTCAGGCGGATTTTGCTGATCCGTCGAAAAAAGGTTTCACGCTGGTCTTCGGCGGAAACGGAGACGATTTCCTTTTCCTCTTCTTCCGAATCGTTTGCGGCATGGTAGGCACCATAGGTGCCGTAGCTGCCGTAGCCCCCGGAATTGCCGTAGTGTCCGTACACACCATAGGTGCTCATTTCCCCGAAGGATTCTTTCCCCTGGGGCGGTGGAGCTAGAAAGCGTGAGAGCAGCACCATGATCATCGCGGCAATAAAAAAGGAAATGCCGCCGACAATGTCGTGTTTGGTGCCGGAGGCCCAGCTCATGTCGAACCAGTGACAAAGGAGGGCGGTGGCGACCACGCGGATGAAGTTTTGAAAAATGGCAAGGAAGACACCTAAAGGCAGAAAGAGGGCGATCAGGAAGGGTCTTAAGCGGAGGAACCATGCAATGGCGGGTGCCACGGCGAGCATGGCCCAGAGGGAGCGGATCCCGGAGCAGGCATCCGCCACACCGAGCAGAACCCCCGGAATTTCAATGACATTCCGGGAGACATACACACTGAAGCCCATGAGTTCGAGCGCACCGGCTGACCAGGAGGTGACGGTGTTACGAAGGGCGTTTTTGAGCATGGCCTCGGGAGGACCGGGGAGCCCGGGAATCAGGAAAATCAGATAAAGAAGGGGGAACCAGAAGGTTTTCAGGGCCCGGAAGCCGTAGAAGGAAATGAAGAGACCCCAGATCATCACAATCAGGCCGACGCTGGTGATGTATTCCGCGAACACCCCGCCTGCGACCAGTCCGATTTTATACCACATCGCGAAAAACTGAATGGCAAGGCCGGAGAGAAGAACGGGAATACCCCAAAATTCGCCGACGATTCGGGGTTTATCGCCTTTTTCGAGGTTGCCGATGACTTTCCATGCGGCGGCGGCTGCGATCACCGGGACGAGAACGGCGTGGGAATAGTCCTCATTGTTCAGGTAATACTTGAACAGGGTAATGATCATGTAGATATTCCCGAGAAAAGCCAGGGCGGTGATCCAGAGGATGTCAAAGGCTCCAAGCTGGGGGATGCGCACCTGGTTGAGGCCGTAGCCATATCCGTAGCCGTACCCCTGCTTATAGGGGCTTTTTTTGGTCAAAGTTTTGCCGGCATCTGTCATGTCAGGTCCTCTTGATCAAGTTGGTTGAGGAGATTTCGGGCATCTTCGGCCTGCACGAAATTGGGGTCGAGAATCAGAACGACCTCCAGGTTCCTGCGTGCCTCCTGATGACGTCCGGTGGCCGCCAGCGCCTGGGCGTAATGGAAGCGAATGGTGGGGTTGCCCCCGGCGGCCTGCAGGGCCTGCTCAAAGATGGGCATGGCTCTTTCATATTCGCCTTTTGCCGAAAGAACATAGGCGTAGGTATCGAGAATAACGGCGTTTTCGTCGAATTGTTCCCGAAGAGGACTGATCAGATCGTATGCGAAGTCGAGGTCTTCGCCACTCCGAGCCAGGAGAAAGGCCAGGTTGTTGGCCAACTCGGGCCGTTCGGGGTATTTTTCATGCAACAAACGTGTGTCGGCCAGGCTGTCGCGCCAGAATTCGGACTGCATGCGGATTTCAACCCGGCGAAGTCGAATGGCATCGGCATCCGGATTTTCCTCCAGGACTTGAGTGAGAAGTTCAATGGCCCGGCGCGTTTCCTGAAGATTGACGAGAACCTGGCTGTACAGGGCAATTAATCCGAAATCACCGGGGTGCTGCGCAATGGCGTTTTCCAGCACGAGTTTGGCTTCACCGGCTTTGTTGCTCTGCACGAGGGTCTGCGCGAGAAATCCCTGCACGTTTCGCGCATCCGGGGTGATGTTGAGGGTACGGCGGGCATGATCGGCCGCTTCATCAAACATCCGGATTTGGCTGTACATTTGCGCGAGCATCCAGTGTGCGGAGCGTTCAATGGTGGGAACACGCGAGGAGGCCAGTTGTTGAGCAAGGCGTCTTCCTTCGCTGATCCGGCCGCTTTGGAGCAGCAGTTCAGCATACCGGAGGCGGATGCCCAAATTGCCGCCGAAACGGTTCAACAGCGATTCATACTGGCGGAGACCGACGTTCAGACCGAAGCGCGAGAGCATCATTTCCGCGCGGAGCTGGTTGGCCTGAAGATGGTCGGGTTCGAGTGAAAGAACGTGGTCAAGCGTCTGGTCCACCGCCTCAATATCCTGTGCCTGCGCATGGAGCGGGATCATGGCGAGCAGACCATCAATGTGGTCAGGGTTAATCGATAAAGCGGTTTCGATAAGCTCGCGGGCCTGTTCGGGATTTTGAAACAGATTCAGCTCCAGTCGGCCCAGGAAGGAGAGCGTGTCAGGGTTTTCCGCGTCGCGTTCGTGAAGGCGGCCCATCAGGTCGCGGACACTCTCCTGGTTGCCCATGGAGGCCTCGAGGGCGGCGTTCATACGGATCGCCCGGAGATTTTCCGCATTGATTCCGAGGGCGCGGCGGGCGTGAACAAGGGCATCCTGCCGGTTTTCACGTCGTTCGAGGAGTTCCGCCATGATAAGGTTTGCCTCGAGATGATCGTTATCCAGTTCGAGTGTGCGCCGGATACTGGCTTCTCCCTGAACCAGTTGTCCCACGGCAAGGAGGGACCGGGCCAGATGGAAATGAAGTTTGGGGTCGGTGGGGTTGGACTGAATGGCGATTTTGAAATCGACCTGGGCATTATTGTAATTGAGCTGATCAAAATGACGGACCCCGGATAAGAAGTACCGTTCCGCGCGCTCCGGGTTGAGCCTGACTTCGCCCAGTTCCAGAAAATCCGTGTCGCCACTGCTTCCCAGGGTGCGGGAGGGATTGAAAAAGGTTACGAAATTCGCCCAGAAATGTTCCGGTTCCGAGGAGGCGGCGCGAAGGACACCCAGTGTGCCGCCTACCCAAAAAAACGTCAGTGCCAATGCCAGCAGAGGTGTCACAGGACTGACTTTGGTGTACCCGCCTTCGCGGCGGCAGTGCGCAAAGCGTTTTTTGCCTTCGGTTTTGAAGCGGATGCAGGGGGACAGGCGGGACACCAGCCATCCATTCCGATATTTGAGCACGGCCCGAACCACGTGATTCGGCTCACTGTGATCCTCCCCCTGGCAGAAGTGACAGCGCTGATCTTTCTCGCGCCGGATTTTACTTTTCAGGAAACGCGCGGTCATGATCCATGCGTCAACCGTCAAGTAGATGAGGTCGAGGGGAAACAGAAGGATGTTTTTTAGAATGTTCATAAAGATTTTTGTGAGTGTTACGTCATGGAAAGGGTATTTACACAATTCACAAAAAGCTAGCAGGAAAAAGGCAAAGGGCAAGAGAAAAGCTTGTTGGCGATCGGTTAGGGCTTGATCCCCCACTTACACATCTATATCCTTTTTTTTAATTTTAGTCCCCTTAACTTGGAAATCAAACATGATACGCACTTTTAACGAACATCTTCTCCGTCCCGTGAGCAGCCTTGACGGTCTTTGGGACTTTTTGCCCGTGGGGGGCAGTGGAGGAACCGAGGTCCCTGAGCTGTATCCACGTCGTATTGAAGTGCCTTCCGCCTGGGAAACGTTGCCGGATTTAAGGGGATTCCGCGGTATTGGCTGGTATCGCAAAACAATACGCCTGGCTTCAAAAGGGAATCTTCGGCTGGTCTTCGGCGGAGTGAGTCATACGGCGACGGTGTTTGTGGACGGACAGCAGACGGGGCATCATTATGATGCGTTCACGCCGTTTGATGTGGTGCTGCCGCATCTGGAGTCCGGGGAGCATGAGTTGGTTGTGAAGGTGGATAATACCTTCGGTGATCACAGCGCCCTTCATATCCCCAATGATTACTACACCTACGGAGGCATTACCCGGTCGGTAGAGCTCCATGAGGTCGGCGATTTGTTTCTGGACAAGCTTTTTGCCACGCCCAAACGGGACGAGAGCGGCTGGTCACTTTCCTGCCGGGTCCGGATTCGGAATATCGGGCAAACCGCCAGGGCCGGAACGCTCTGCCTTTCGGTGGTGGATCATTCGGCAACCCTGGACCTGCCGGAAGTTGCTCCGGGTGCCTCGGTGGAAGTGGAGACGGAACTGTTCCCGGATTCCGTGGAGACCTGGTCGTCGGAAACTCCGGTCCTGTACATGCTGGAGGCCCGGCTGATGCGCGACGGCATCTGTGTGGATGATAAACGGGACCGGGTCGGTTTCCGGGAAATCCGCGTGGAGGGACCGGCTCTGCTGCTGAATAGCGAACCGTTGCGGTTGCGGGGATTTAACCGTCATGAGGATCATCCTCAGTTCGGCTGTGCGGTTCCACCCGCGGGTATGGCCCTGGATTTGGCGATTTTTGAAGACCTGCACTGCAATTTTCTGCGGACATCCCACTATCCGAACGATCAGCGCTTGCTGGATATGTGTGATGAACGGGGGATTTATGTCTGGGAGGAGAGCCACTCGCGTCAGACGCCCTTTCAGAAGCCGATGTTTGATGCCCAGATCCGGCAGAGCACTATTGAGATGGTCGAAAATCATTTCAATCATCCCTGTATATTGATGTGGGGGAGTCTGAATGAATGCGACACAAAAAGTGATTACGGGGTGGAGGTGCACCGGGAAGTCCTGGGGTTGCTGAAGCAGTTGGACTCCTCACGCCCGACCACCTTTGCCGGGCACTTGGGCACCTCCGACCGCTGTCTCGGGTTTGCGGATATCGTTTCCTGGAATATCTATGTGGGCTGGTATCTCGGACAGCCGGAACGAACCGCAGCGGATCTGGAGGAGCGTTTGCGCTGGCTGGACAGTCCGGAAAGCCTTGGCGGGGCAAACAAGCCGCTGATTATCAGTGAGTTCGGGGCGGGGGCGATTCCCGGGGTTCGGAACCCCCAGGCGGACCCTTGGTCGGAGGAGTTCCAGTGCGTGGTGCTGGACGAGGCCCTCAAGGTCTATTTGAATCATCCCAGGGTGACGGGTGCCGCAATTTGGCAATTCTGTGATGTCCGGGTAACCCGTGAGGGAAACAGCGAAACCTATAATGCCTACAGCGCGATGGGGCGTCCCCGCTGTATGAACAACAAAGGGGTGGTGGATGAATACAGACGGCCTAAGCTGAGCTACGAGGTTGTGAAGCGCCACTTTCAGTCTTTTCAGACTGATTGAGCATTCGGGGAAGGTATTTTTCCCGGAGCAGCCGCCAGAACACAACCAGGAATGCGGTGAGCGGCACAGCCAGCACCAAGCCGAAAATCCCGCCAATGGCCTGACCCCAGAAAAAGATCGCGAAAATCACCGCCATCGGGTGCAGGCCGGTTTTGTTGCCGATGATTTTGGGTGTCAGCCAGTAACTTTCCACCGTCTGGGTGAAGATGACCACGCCGAGGACAGCAAAAAGCATCCCCCATCCGCCATCCGGCTGCAGATAGGCCAGGGGCAGGGTGACGGTGAGTCCCAGGATATTGCCCAGATAGGGGATCAGATTGGAGAGCCCGAAGATCATGCCGAGAACAAAGCCGTTGGACAATCCGGCCAGTGAGAACCCGGTGGCGAGAATCAGCCCCTGAATGAGGGCCACGATAAACTGCCCCCGGAAATAGGTCACCACGATTTCAACGAACTGGCGCACGAGAAAAAGAACATCCTCGCGTGTTTCTTTTTTGATGAAAGGAAGGAACTGTTCAAACTGATCCAGTCGGAACGGTGGGGCCAGCATGAAAAAAAACAGATAGACCGGCATGGCCAGCCAGCCAAGCAGTCCGCTGAAGGCGCCCAGGAAATGGCTCAGGCCACCCGTGCCGACCCGCAGGAGACGGAGCAACGGCTGCCGGGGCTCGGTAAGCGTTTCTCTCAGCGCATCCCCGTCTCGGACGGATTCGATTTGTACCGCCAGGGCCGGAAGGTTTTTTTCAATAAACCGTTCCAGCGCATCCAGGAGGTCGGGAAGCGAGGAGAGAAATGCGTTCAATTGACGGATGAGAAGCAGTCCGAAGAAATGGAGAAGAAATGCCAGCGGCGTCATCACCAGGACAAAGATCAGCAGAACCGACAGGGCATTCGGCAACTTCGTTTTGTGCTGAATATATTGGGCGGGCGGTCTCAGAAGCAAACTGAGAATCCCCGCCGCCGCCAGGGGCAGGAACACCGGAGAAAAAGCGCTCAGGAACCGTATGAGGGTGAAAAAAGCGAGCAAAACCAGGGTGGAGAGAACTAAAAGCGCCAGTCCGGTGATCGCACTGGTAATCCATTTGGCCTGTCGTGAACTGAACGTAAGTTGCATAGGACAGGTTTAACGTGCCAGATTGGGGTTGCAACTTATTTTCGACGCTTTGGCACGGTGGACCGCTCCGGTCTCGACAAATCATCCGGGGCGTGTAGTAGCGGACGTATGAAGGTGTATTTAGAACTTTTGGAGAGGATCCTGACGGACGGAACCCCGAAATCGGACCGCACAGGCACCGGAACGCTCAGCATATTCGGACATCAGATGCGCTTTGATTTGTCGGAGGGGTTTCCGCTGGTGACCACGAAGAAGCTGCACCTCAAATCGATTATGTATGAGTTGCTGTGGTTCTTGCGAGGGGACACCAATGTGAAGTGGCTTCAGGACCGGGGGGTGCGCATCTGGAATGAATGGGCGGATGAACAGGGAGATTTGGGCCCGGTCTATGGCAAGCAATGGCGCTCCTGGGGAAAAGGAGACGGGACAACGGTGGATCAGATCCGCGAGGTTCTGCGGATGATCCGCGAAACGCCGGATTCGCGCCGGATGATCGTCAGTGCCTGGAATGTCGGCGAACTGGACCAGATGGCCCTGATGCCCTGTCACGCGCTGTTTCAGTTTTACGTGGCCAACGGCAGGTTGAGCTGTCAGTTGTACCAGCGCAGTGCGGACGTGTTTCTGGGTGTTCCGTTTAACATCGCGAGCTATGCGCTGCTGACCTGTATGATGGCCCAGGTTTGCGGTTTGGAACCGGGGGATTTCGTGCACACCCTTGGCGACGCCCACCTTTACAGCAATCATTTGGACCAGGCCCGGCTGCAGCTCACCCGCGAGCCGTTCGCGCCGCCAACCCTGTGGCTCAATCCGGATCGAACGGATCTGTTTGCCTTTGAATTTGAGGACATGGAGGTCCGCGGCTACCAATCTCACCCGCACATTCCCGCTAAAGTTTCGGTTTAGACTCAAAAAATGGAGGGATGCAATGTTTTCGAATCATGAAGGGACGGAACAGAAGACACAGGGGCCCCGCATCGCGCTGATTGCGGCGCTGGACCGGCACCGGGTGATTGGTAAAAAAAATCAGTTGCCCTGGCATTTGCCGGAGGATCTGAAACGTTTCAAAGCACTGACCACTGGACATGCGATTCTGATGGGCCGCAAGACCTGGGAGAGTATTGGGCGTCCGCTGCCGAAGCGGCGAAACATTGTGCTGAGCCGTCGGACGGATCTGGATTTGCCGGAAGGCGTGGAACGGGTGAGCACGCCGGAGGAGGCTCTCGGGTTGCTGGCCGATGAACGCATGCTGTTTGTGATTGGCGGCGGTGAAGTGTATGCCCGGTTTCTCTCCATTGCGGATGAATTGTTTTTGACCGAGGTGCACACGGATGTGGAGGGCGGAGACGCTTTTTTTCCGGAGTTGACCCCGGGAACCTTTCAGGAAATCTGCCGGTTGCCGCATCACAAGGATGATCGGCACGCTTTCGCCTTCGATTTTGTGGAGTATGAAAAGATCCGTTAGACTGGCGGAAGCCCCGCCGAGATGTACGGTTCACTTGGCGGAGCGGTCGGTGTATGCCGGCGGGTTGTTCAGGCTGCGGCTGATGCCGGAGGCTCCGTTTGCGTTTCGGCCGGGGGACTGTGTGGGGGTGTACGGGCCGGTGGGCAATCTTTCCCGCCCGTACAGCTTGTCGGGCGGAACGGGGGATGCGGCCCTGGAGCTGTTGATCCGCCGGATTCCGGGGGGGCGTGTGAGTGACTGGCTGTATGGGCTGCCGGTGGGGGCGCGTGTGGAGATCAGTCCGCCGTTTGGCTGGTTTCATCCCGGAGAGGCGGCGAATCCTGAACAGGTGTGGTTTGCCACCGGGAGCGGAGCGGCGCCTTTTCTGTCGGCGTTGCGCTCGGGTGGCGTGCGGCCGCTTCAGGCCCGATGGGGGGTGCGGTTTGCCGAGGATCTGGAGGGAATCGAGTGGCCGTTCGAGCGGTATGTCAGCCGGGGAGTCTCCAGTGAGGGGCGCGGGGGGCGGGTGACGGCGGATTTTGATGAAATTCTGACCGGACCCGGCGTCCATTATTATCTCTGCGGTCTGGATGCGATGATTGAAGAGATCTCCTCGCACCTGGCGGTGCGCGGGGTCGGGGAGGACCGGATTCACCGGGAATGCTTTTTTCAGTCCCAGGCGCGGTAGTAGTAGGGTTCTTTAAAAATACGCTTGGCGGAAATACCGCGCCCGGCGAGGATTTCCTCCGCTTCGTAAATCATTTCGTTGGCGCCGCAGAGATACACGTCGGGGTCTTCGGGCAGTATGCAGGTGCGCAGGGCCTCGGTGAGGCGGCGGGTGACACCGTCATAGGGCTCGCGGGAGCAGAAGGGGTGGTAGTCCACGGACTGGAATTCGTCCTGAAAATAAAGGTCCTCCGGATACCGCACGCCGTGAAAAAGCGTCAGGGACAGTCCGGGGGTGGAGCGGAGAAAAGCCCGGCAGGGGGCGATGCCGGTTCCGGTGGCGCAGAAAAGGATGTTGCGGGAGGGATCGCGCAGGGTAAAGCGGCCGTAAGGACCGAGGACATCGAGGGTGTCTCCGGCCTTTTTTTCGCGGAGGTAGGGGGTGAGAATCCCGTGTGGGATCAGACGGTAAATCACGTCGAGGGTTTCGTCGTTTTCGCCGGAGGCGATGGTGTAGTCGCGCTGATCGTTGGGCTGTTTACCGCCGAGGCTGACGAGCTGGCCGGCTTTCCAGGTCCAGTCGGGGCGTTGAAGTTTGAGGTGAAAGGCATCGCGGCCGACAGGGCGGTGTTCGAGGAGGCGCAGGGCTTGGGGGGTGGTCATGGGGTCATTTGGACAGGATCAGCGGACTCCGGAATGGAGGGTGGATCGGATTGAACGGGTGCGCGGAGCAGAGCGTGTTGAAGACTGGTTAAAAATTCCCGGACAATGTCGCGCGTACGGGCCGTGGTGGTATGAATGCGTTCATCGGATTCAACATCTTTTCCGGTATAGTTTGCCTGCCGCCGCACGGCTTCGGCGGAATCTTCCCGGGGGAGCGTGATTTTGGTGGTGAGAGGTTCTTCGGACGCAAGCACCGGCAGCAGCGCGGCGGGACCGGCGGCGGCAAGGTGCCGGTTTTGCTCCATCGCCTCCCGGGCGATGCGCAGCGCCTGTTCGTTTTCCCAGAACGAGCGGGAGCCCGGTCCTCCGACAAAGAGGATAACGTCGGCTTCTGACACGTCCACGTCTTCCAGGGCAAGGTCGGCAATCAGAGATGTATTCAGCAGATCGCGGGTGATGGGGGCGGCCTCCGGGGTGGCGAGCCGAACGTGGGCACCGCCGGCCAGCAGCTCCCGGCGCATGAGATCCACATATTCATGTCCTTCTGAAGGCGCAATGAGGATGACCCGGACTTCGCGCAGCAGATAATCCGGGGCCAGGGCGGTGAGCAGGCGGAGATGGTTACGGGCCAGGCGCAGCTCAATGGCCGGATTGTGGGCCTGGAGTTCGCCTTCGAAGATCTCAAGAAAGGTGTCAAAATCAGGCACAGGGTGTCCGGCGACATGGGTGATGACATCTTCGGCTTCGATATCCGCCTGGCTGGCGGTGGAGTTGTCTTCACGGAATTTCACAAACACGCCCTCCACCGGATGGATTTCGTGAATAATCAGATGAAGATCCACCAGGGATTTTACGCCCAGGCCAAGGGTGGCGTAGCGGTATTCGGGAATTTCTCCGAGGTGCCGCCCGAACTGCGGCAGCGGCCCCAGGGGTTCCAGCACGGACGAAAGTTCAACCGGCTCCCAGTTGTCCCGGCCGCCGCGCAGGACGGTGACATTAAAGGGTTCGCCGGGAGGCCGGACCGAATGTTTCCATTCAAAATTGAGCAGGTCGGCGCGGGTACGGGCGTGCACCGACTCGCCGTTCACGTCAATGAGGACATCGCCGGGACGGAAGCCGGCCTGCCATGCGGCACTGTCGGGCATCACGTAGCTGATGAGAATTCCGCGTTCAACCCCCAGGGCTCTGGAGAGTTCGGCGTAGAGTTCTCCAGTGAAAAAGAGGGGGGCGAGGCTGCGGACAAAGCGTCCGTGTTCCTTAAAATCGTCCACCATATCGAGGGCCACATGAATGGGAATGGTGAATCCGAGGTTGTTGGCCCCGCGGCTGGCATAGGTGTTGATGCCGAGCACGCGTCCCTGCTGATCGAACAAAGGGCCGCCACTGTTGCCGGGATTGATGGCGGCATCGGTTTGGAAGACCACGACTTCGGTGCCCAGGTCGGTGCGGTCGATGTTGCTGAGAATGCCGCTGGTGAAGGTGCGGCGGAGGCCGACGGGGGTGCCGACCGCGAAGCAGCGCTGGCCGACAGACACATTCCGGCTGTTGGCGAAGGTGACCGGCTGAAGCGGGGCGTCGTGTTTGACCCGCAGGAGAGCCACATCCGGGTCCATGGAGAAGCCGATGACGGTTGCGGGGAGCTGCTGTTCGTTGTGGAGGACCACGGTGATGCTTTCCGCGGGGCGGGTGGGGTCCTCGGCGTCAAAGCCTCTCACGACATGTCCATTCGTCAGAATATAGCCGTCTTCGGAAATGATAAATCCGGTGCCGCCGGCCTGTTCGTGTTGAATGGAGACCACGGAGGGATCGACGCGCGCGATCACCTCGGCGGGGATATCCATGGCGTCGGCGAAGGGAAGCTGCGCATCCAGATCGAATTGGAAAGGTTGGGCGTACAGGCTCAGGGCGCTCAACGCAATCAAAGAAAAGAGACAGCGGATATGCCGGATCATGGTGTGCTCTCCTCGCGTTCGCCGATGCGGAGATTGAGGGCCTCGAAACCGTTCACCGGACCGCGCATGAATTCGACGAGAACGACACCCGGGCGTTCGCGGCGGATCAGGTCCAGGGCTTCGTTAAAGGCGGACAGGGTGGGGGTGGGGTGATGGTGTACCGCGGTAATCACGTCCCGGGGCATGAGCAGATTGCGTCCGAACTGCCGCCCGGTGGCGGCGGGACTGCCGCGTTCGACTTCGGTGACCATCACGCCTTGGGTTTCAAAAAGATTATGACGCAATTTTAGCGGTTCGTTGATTTCGGTGAGATGAATGCCGAGATCCTCCGCGCGGAGGGTTTGGGGCTCCGGCCGCCGTTCGAGCCGCCCCCGTCCGGTCACGGATTTTCCATTGCGGAGGGTTTTGATCTCAAACGGTGCCCCGATGCGGGGCCGCAGGGCCTGGAGAAAATACTGATAGGCCCGGGTGCCGCTGAGGCGGAGGGGTTCGCCATTCAGTTCGACAACCAGATCCCCGGAGCGGAACCCGGCCTGCCACGCCGGGGAGTCCTCGAAGACATGCACCAGCCAGAGTGCGCTGCGAGGCAGTTTGTTGGCCCGGGCAAAATCGGCGTTGATGGGGCTGAGGGTGGCGCCGAACCAGGCGTTTTCATCCCGGGACGGGGTTTCCGCCCGGCCGGTGACTTCGCCGATAAAATGATGAAGATCCTCGGCCAGATCTGTGAGTGCCCAGGCATTATTTTGAGACATGAGGCCGACGAGTTTTCCCCGGGAGGAGAAGACTGGCGCGCCGCGGGTCTGGTTGGGGAGAGGGGAGAGGCTGAACTGACGGTATCGTCCATCAATGACTCCCTGCATGAAGGCGGAAAGGGTGAAGACGGCAAATTCATTGTCGGCATCGGAGGAGATCACCACAAAGGCGTGTTCGCCGGTGCGGAGATCGACCGCTTCGTCTAGCTGGAGGGGGACAAGCGGTTCGCGGGGCTGGATGCGGAGGATGGTCATGCCGAGCTGTTCATCGGATTTGAGGGGGCGGGCGAGATACTGCTGGTCGCCGATCCAGGCCTCAATCCGGTCGGGAGTGTCGGTGCGGATATTGAAGGGGGCCAGCAGATGACCCTCTTCGGTGAGGACAATGCCGGAGAAGACGATGGTGCTGGGGCGCCGGTCGCTGCGGCTGGAGGCGGCGGCCTGCTGGACGCGGAAATGCACCAGGTGGGGCGTTGCTTTGGATTCGGCCCGGTTCGCGGCGGTTTCAAAAGCCCGAAACGTCCGGTCCGTACGTTCGAAATGAGCACATCCGGTGAACAAAAGCAGGCCAAAAAGCCAGGAAAACCGCCAAATCAGAGAAAAATGCGTTTTGGGGGAATGGAACCAAGATTTGTCGGGTTTGGCGGAGTTTTGCGGGGAGATGTGGGCGTTCAGAGGCTACCTCCTTTGGGCTCGGCACCGGGATCCGACCCGAGAAGCACCGCCAGCCACATGGTGTCGGCTTTGCTTTCCATGGCGATTTTCACCACCATGGTGAGCGGGACCGAGAGAAGCATGCCCACCGGGCCGAACACCCAGCCCCAGAAGATCAGGGACATCCAGACCACCAGGGTGCTGAGACCCAGCCCTTTGCCCATCACCCGGGGTTCGATGAGGTTCCCGTACACCACATTGATCACGACATATCCCAGCAGGCAGGTGGCGGCCCGGGCGGTACCGTATTGCACCAGCGAAAGCATCACCGGCGGAACCGCCGCCATAATCGAGCCAATATTGGGCACATAGTTGAACATAAACGCAAGAATACCCCAGAGGAGGGCGAAATCAATCCCGAGAATGCGCACGAGGGTATAGGCGCTGATGCCGGTGAGAAGACTGACCACACTTTTTATCGCCAGATAACGGTTGAGCGATGCGGTGAACCGTTCCCAGCCGGGCACGCTCGGGTGGTCTTCGCCGAACGCCAGGCGGAGCTTGTTGGGCAGCCCGGCTAGTTCGAAAAGCAGGAACACGGTGGTCAGCAGAATCAGGAAGGTGTTGGTGAGAATCCCGGTGATAAAGGTGGTGAGGGTGTTTACGACTACCCGCATGGTGTTGGCGGGGTTGAAAAAGGAATTCAGGGTTTCGGAATCGGTGTCGACCCCTTTGGAGCGCAGCCAGATGGCCCATTCCCGGGTGATGCCGCGAAGGCGGATCTGATAATCCTCCGAGGATCGGGTGAATTCGTTGATGGAGGCACCGGCGACTTGCAGGATCATCCAGAGGATTCCGAGAACCATGAGCAGGATCAGAACGATGGAAATCCCCGATCCGACTCCCCACTTTTTGAACTGAATCATCAGCGGGGAGGTGATGACCGCGAGGAAGGTGGCCAGCAGGAAGGGCACAATCAGAGAACTTGCGGCGCGGAGACCGGCAATGAAAATGACAAAGGCGGCCAAAGCCACCAGACCGCGGGTCAGTGGGGATGAGTTCATGAGGGAAAGGTTCGGGTTGTCACAAATTCACGTTTGGGGTCGGGCTCTATCCAGGCTCCAAACGTATCGGCATCGTGTGAAAAGAAAAGCGGAATTTTTTTTCGGGCACATTCCGGAAACCAGCGCTGTTTCCAGGCGCGGGTTTCGAGGGGGAGGGTGTCGTAGGCGGTTTGAAAGACCATGCGCAGATGGTGCTGGGTGGGGCAGTTGTCTCCGGTGAACAGCAGTGCGGGCGGCGCGGGATCCGGATGCCCGGGAAGCTCGGGGCCGTCCACCCGCACGCAGGCCTGTCCGGCCGTGTGACCGGCGGCGGATTCCAGATGAATACCCGGATAAATTTCGGTGCCGGGTTCGGTCACTGGCCGGATGTGCGGCTGCAGGCGGCGCAGGCCGTCGGCGATGCGCGCCGGATAGGATTTGTAAAGCAGCGGATTCCCGCCGGTGGCCAGATCGTATTCGGTCCGGAAGAGGTGAATGGCAGCTTTCGGAAAGGCCGGGGAGCCGTCCGGCAGCAATAACCCGCCGGCGTGGTCCCAATGTGCGTGAGTGAGGACCACCCAGGCGATATCATTGAAGGTGAGGTTTTTTTCGTGCAGGGCGGTTTCCAAAAGCCAGCGGTCATCCAGTCCGTTCAGCGTGCGTTCTTTTTCGCTGAAAGCGTCCGGAGAGCCGCAGCCGGTGTCGAGCAGACCCCAGCCGGCTTCGGGATGCTTGATCAGGAGCACATTGGCCCGCTGGGCAATCAGGTTCTGTTCATTTGCCGGGCAGATGCGGCTCCAGAGGGCTTTGGGCACCAGACCGAACATGGCGCCGCCGTCACTGGTGAAATGATTTGCGACGATTGGAAAAACTTGCATGATTTTTTCTTACGGAGCAGACCGGGCATGTCAATCACGGGGGATGATCCTTTTTGGAGGGGTGCATTGCATCCAGACCCAAAAAACGCTATGTGGCCCCAATGCGTTCCGTCCCGCCATCCCCAAAACCGACCTCCGGCACATTCAAGGCCGCGTGCCGCGTGTATGTGGTGCAGTGGCTGCCGGTTTTGGCGGCGTTCGTGCTGGCACTGATGTGTTCCAGGCTGTTCACAGGGGGGGGGGCGGTCTTTGAAGAGGAAACCGTGCATCTTTTTCAGGCAAACACGCTGATGACCGGCACCTTGCGCCAGCCGTATCCGGTGTTGGCTCCGTGGCTTTCGGATTCCGGGCTGATTCTTCACCGGGAGGCGGGCTGGTTTGCCCCGGTGCCCCCAGGGCATGCCATTTGGCTGATTCCCGGCGTGTGGGCCGGCATCCCGGCGGTCATGAGCGCACTCGCGGCTGCGGGGACGGTGTTTCTCATGAGGCTGATCGGCCTCCGGCTCCGTTTTCCGCCGCTTCTGCTGCCGGTGCTGATGCTGGCGAGTCCGTTTTTTCTGTTTTTGCATGGCACCCTGTTACCGCAGACACTGGGCATGTTTCTGGCGACCCTGTTTCTGTGGGCGTATGTCCGGATGCTGCAGACCTCGGGGGCAGCGGCGGGGCTGGTCTGCGGATTGGCCTGGGGGCTGTTGTT